>JBEGTN010000511.1:0-5128 GCA_041179405.1 Verrucomicrobiota bacterium | reverse complement strand
ACCGCATGGAGCACCTCGGTGCCCGGAGCGGCGCGGTCCTTGATGCCTCGCAGGACGGTGACGACCTCTGGAAGGGCGCCGAAATAGTTATTGGTGATCACGCGATCCGCGAGCGGGCCGATCACCGCGATGCGCTTGAGTTTCGCTTTGTCGAGCGGCAGCAGACGGCCGCGGTTTTGGAGGAGGACGATGGACTGTTGGGCGGCCTTGAGTGCCACGGCGCGATGGGCGGCGCTGTTGATGACGGAAGGGGAAATCGCGGCGTAGGGGCCGGTCGCAAAGGGATCAAACTCTCCAAGGCGGAAGCGCACGCGGAGCACGCGGGTGAGGGCATCGTCGAGGCGGGCTTCGGTGAGTTTTCCCTCCCGCACGGCGGCGGGGATGTTGGCCTCGTATTCCTTGTCGGAGAAATCGCAGCCGGCCATGACGCTCTGGGCGACGGCGTCCACGTAGTTCATCTTTTTACCGGCGTGGCCCTCGACCATGGTTTTCACGCCGCCGAGGTCGGAGACGACAAAGCCCTGGTGGCCCCACTCGGTCTTGAGCAGGTCGGTGAGCAGCCAGTGGTTGATGTTGTTGGGCGTGCTGTTGATCGCGTTGTAGCTCGCCATCAGGGAGCAGGCCTTGCCCTCGACCACGGCGTCACGGAAGTGGGGCAGCCAGTATTCACGCAGCATGCGCTCGGAGACGTTCGCGTTCAGTTTCTGGCGATCCGTCTCCACGTTGTTCACCGCGTAGTGCTTCAACGTGGCGGCGAGTTTAAGGTGCGTGGGATCGTCGCCCTGGAGACCGCGAACGTAGGCGACGGCCATGCGACCGGTCAGAAAGGGATCCTCGCCCCAAGCCTCGTGGTTGCGGCCCCAGTAGGGGTTGCGCTCGATGTTGATGACGGGGGCGCGGTAGATAAGGCCCTTGTGCTCGCCGGGCGCGCGGGGATCGAGGTGCCAACCGTTGTAGATGGCGCGGGCCTCGTCGGAGAGGACGGTGGCGATTTCCTTCTGGACGAGCTCGGTGTTCCACGTCGCCGCCATGGCGATGCAAGTGGGGAAAAACGTGGTGGGGCGGTTCCACTGCACGCCGTTCAGACACTGGTTCCACTGGTCGGCGCGAATGGGCCAGTCGCCGACGGTGACGGTGGGGCCCTTGTGGTTCAGCAGTGCGGCCTTTTGCTCGAGGGTGAGACGAGCGATCAGGTCGGCGACGCGTGCATCCACCGGCTGCGTCAGGTCGAGATAAGCGGCGGGAGCGGAAGGTGCGGCGACGGACGGCGGGATATCGGCGCCAAAAACCCCGAGGGCAGGCGCCAGCGACAGCAGGGAGAAGGAGAGGAGCGGACGAAGGATTTGCATTGTTGAGTGGGGTCGAAGTTGAAGCGGGGGGCGGTTAACGCTGAAGGTCACCGGCTTCGGGAACGCCGGGTTCGTCGAGCAACTGGACGGCGCTGGCGGGACCGAGATCGGCGGGTGCGTCCCAGGCGCGCAAGGCCCAGACGACCTTTTTGTCCGGGGTGATCTCGATGACCTGCACGGAAGACGGCCAGTCGGCGGGGTTCTTCAGGTGGACCGGGCACCAGTTGCTGACCAGGGTGTCGCCGTTGGCGAGCCGACTCGCCTCTTGGAAAATGAAAAAACGGATGTCCGGCGCGTCCCTCTGGTCGAAGGACCAGACGACCTCGCCCTTGGGGTTCACCTCGAGGACGGAGGACGGGTAGGACGTGACGAGGGTGTTGCCGTTCTTCAACCGCACGGCGGTCCATGGACCGGGGGTGGTGAAGGACCAGATCACGTGGCCATTCTGATCGTATTCGACGACCTTGTTGTCGTCCAAGTGCGCGGCGAGAAAAGTGCCCGCGCCGGTCAGCTTCACGCGGCGAAACTGAAGGTGGCTTTTCTCCGGGTGCGGGGTCGGGAGCGCGAGATCCTTCACGATTTTCCCCGTCGCGATCTCGATGATGAAGAGTCGGGCGGGATCGCCGTTTTGGACCAGCAGCACGCGGTCGAGGCCGAGCGGCTGGGCGATGTGGACCTCGGTGCCGGGAGGCGCGTCGAAGTTCCACAGGAGTTTCTTGTCGGGGGTGACCAGACCGGCGCCGGTTTTGCGGGCGAAGAGGACGTTGCCGTTGGAGAGCAGGGTCGCGTCGCCCCATTCTTGGAGCGTGCCGACGGCGTCTTTGATCGGGATGGAGTAGGTCCAGGCGACCTTGCCGTCGCGGATAATGAAGATCGTCTGGTCGGGTTTCCGATAGTCCCATTCGCCGGCGTAGAGGAAGGGGTGCTGCGAAAGCCCGTTGCCGGGCAAAACGGCCGGGGAATTGGGCGCAGGCAACCGAGCGAAGGTGGCGTCTATGGCGAAAACAGCCGAGCGGCCGCCCGGCGAAAATAGGGCGACGGCGGCGGTTGCCAAGGCGATGGCAACGCGGCCGGGCATCGAGACTGGTGGCTGGGCGAAGGGAGAAGCCATGAAGGTGTCAGTGGGTGCGAAAGGAGGGGACGGTCAGGGCGCCATCGTCAGGCGGGCGAGGACTTAGCGTTGGCGGAGCGGCTCGATGATGGCGGCGATGTCGCGCTCGCCATGGCCGGCGTCGATGCCGGAGCGGAAGAGATCGAGCGCGGCGCCGGCGGTGCGGAGTTCGAGCCCGAGGGCGCCGGCCTCGCGGCGAGCGTAGGCAAGGTCCTTGGCCATGAGGCGCAAAAGGAAATTCGGCGTGTAGTCGGACGTGGTCATGCGGGCGGCGAGGGTCTTGACCAAGGGGCTGCCGGGGGCGCCGCCGGTGAGGATCTCGAGAGCTTGGGCGCGGTCGAGGCCGCCGCGCTCGATCATAGTCACGGCCTCGGCAAGCGCGGCGACCTGCACGCCGCAGACAAAGTTGTTGATCAACTTGAGCAGGGCGCCGCTGCCGACGGGGCCGAGGTGGTTGACGGCGCGGCCCATGACGGCGAGCAGCGGACGGACACGCTCGAGCGCGTCGGCCGGGCCGCCGACGAGAAAGGCGAGCTCGCCGGCGTCGGCGTGGGGGCGGCTGCCGGTGACGGGAGCGTCGAGAACGACGCAACTCCGCGCCCGGGCAGCGGCGTCGAGCTCGTGTATCCACTCCACGGTGACCGTGCTGCACTCAACCAGCACTGCGCCCGGACGGGCCGCCGGCAGCGCGCCGTCCGGGCCTAGCCACACAGCGCGCGAGGCGTCGTCGTCCGCCAGCATGGCGAAGACCGCGTCCGCGCCCGCCGCGGCCTCGCCCGGGGTGGCCGCCACCCGCGCGCCGAGCGCGGCGAAGGGTCGGGTCTTGGCCGGGTCGCGGTTATACACCGTCACTGCAAAGCCGGCCGTCACCAGGCGGCGTGCCATGCCTCCGCCCATGAGGCCGAGACCGAGAAATGCGACGGACGAGACGGGGATGGGAGCGGACATGGTGCGAGGTTAGTTACTGATGTTTCAGTTAAAACCACCGGCAATAGGTTGTCGTCAAACCGCATTTAACGGAAGCGGTGAGGAATTTTTGTTACTGATGTTTCAGTTTGACATAGGTGGGTGCATCGGCTTTTCGCAGCAGTCATGTCCAAGCCCGTGTCGCTTTCTGTTCCCGTTCTCGTGCCCGCTGTCGTGAGCGGGGGCTCGCTGGCGGAGCGGGCATATCTGGCAATTCGCAACCGTATCCTGCGCGGCGAGCTGCCGCTCGGCGAGGTCGTGTCGCGCCGGGCACTGGCGGCCGAGCTGGGAATCAGCGTGCCGCCGGTGACGGAGGCCTTGCAGCGGCTGGAGAGCGAGGGGCTGCTGGAGAGCCGTCCGCGCGCCGGCACGAGGGTGCGCGTGCTTACGCGGCGCGACGTGGAGGACCGCTGCATCCTGCGCGAGGCACTGGAGAGCCAGTCGGCCCGGCTCTTCGCCGAGCGCGCCACGCCGGAGGAGAAGGCGGAGCTGCTGCGGCTCGGCGCGCATATGGACCAGCTTTATGCGGCCTGCGAAACCGACACGGTGGACCGCGACTTTTTGTTTTCGGTGAACACCTATCACATGGGCCTGCACTTGCGGATTGCCGAGTGCGCGCGTTGTCCGGCGCTGAAAGATGCGATCGAGAAGCAACAGGTGTTGGTCTTTAACTGGCTGCACGACACCGCGGTCGAGCGTCGCACGCTCGCGGCCGATCATCATGCGCGGCTCGCCAGCGGACTCGCCAACGGCACGCCCGAGCAGGCCGACGCGGCGATGCGGCAACACATCCGTCACGGCATGGCCGAGGTGCTCGTCAAGCTCGGCGACGCTCCCGGGCCGGTCGCCTCGACCGCCTGGCGCGCGCGTCGGTCCGTCGCCGTCTGAGCGCGGTTTCCGGTGGGCGAGCCGGACGCAAGTGGGGGGAGGCGCGCCATCTCGGGCAGACGGTGGAATTGACACTGTTTTCGTGCGCACTATTGTAGTGTATATGAAAAACATCACTTTAAGTGCGGAAGAACGCTTGATTGAGCAGGCGAGGGAGCGGGCTCGGGCCAATAAAACGACCTTAAATCAGATGTTTCGGGAGTGGTTGCAGACGGTGACGGCCGAAGAGGAGCGGACGCAGAAGATTGATGCATTGTTTGCGCGTTATGACGCGGTGAACGCGGGCGGCAAATTTAGCCGGGAGGAGATGAATGCCCGCTAAGCCATGTGCATGCAGTCGGAAGGGTCGTGTCGAGGCGATCTGGCGGCACCTTTCAGAGTGCGTCATCCGCTCGAAATACCCACGGGTATTCCTCGGGATTCCTCTTCTGAAATGCACTCGCCATCTCACCCCGCTACTCCGCCTCCGACTACATGGACATGGCTAAGATTTTTTTGGATACGAATGTGTTGGTGTATGCGTTTGATCAGACGGCTCCGACCAAGCGGGATCGGGCGCGGGAGATCATTCGTGGCGATCTCGATTGGGTGGTGAGCTGGCAGGTGGTGCAGGAATTTTGCGCGGTGGCGCTGCATCGGTTCAAGGTTCCCATGGCGACGGCGGATTTGCGCGACTATCTGGATGTGGTGCTGTTGCCACGTTGCCAGGTGATGCCGACGGCGGAGTTGTATCGTCAGGCGCTGACGGTTCAGACGGGGACGGGGTATCGGTTTTACGACAGCTTGGTCGTGGCGGGTGCGTTGGCGGCGGGGG
>JBEGTN010000510.1:0-3198 GCA_041179405.1 Verrucomicrobiota bacterium | reverse complement strand
TTCCGGCACCTTGGTGACCAGCGGCGTTTACGCGGGCCCCAACTCCTTCGGCACCCAGTCGCAGCAGTTCAACCTCTCCCAATTCGTCACTCAAAGCATCGAAAACGAGCGCTCCTCTTTCGTCGCCTCCGGTGAACACAAAATCAACGACCGCCTCACGTTTTTTGCCGACACCCTCCTGACCAAGACCACGACCTACTCCCAGATCAACGGCCAGCCCCTCGTCATCGACGCCCTCGCCGGCTCGATCAACAACCCCTTCGACGAGGACGTCACCGTCCGCAATCGCTTCCTGGGGAATCCGCGCGGCTATGCGGTCGATACCGACGCCATTCTTTTCACCGGTGGCTTCAAGGGCCGCTTCAGCGAGAACTGGACCTGGGAGGCCGCCTTTACCCACAGCGTCAACCAGCAGGATTACGCCAACCCTGGTGTCATTGACGCCGCAAAACTCGATGCTGCCGTCGCTTCCGGCCTCATAAATCTTTTCGCCCGCAATCAAGCCCCTGGCGCCATCGCCGCCTCCGGTGCCGTCGGCACCGCCACCAGCTCCTACAAGAGCACGCTTACCGGAGGGGATTTCCGCACCGTTGGCCACCTCGTTGACCTTGCCGCCGGCTCTCTTGATCTCGCCCTCGGCGGCGAATATCGCGAGGAGTCCCTCACCGGCAACGCCGACGCGCTTAGCATCCCCGACGCCTTTGGTAACATCGGCTGGACCGGCGGCAGCAGCCTCAGCCCCTTCAGCGCCCGCCGCAATATCACCGCTGGCTTCGCCGAAATCCGCATCCCTCTCTTCAAGGACAAACCCTTCGCCCACTACATGGAGGTCACCGGTGCCGTGCGTCACGAGAGCTACAGCGACACCGACGACCCCACCGTGCCGAAGATAACCTTCCGTTACCTGCCCTTTGACGACCAGTTCGCGCTCCGCGGCACCTACTCCCAATCCTTCAGCGCGCCCACCCTCTTCGATCTCTTCGGCCCGGCCGGAGTAGGCTACACCGACGACATCATCCTCGATCCCATCGGCCCCGGCGTGGCCGACCCGAGCAACCCCACCCAGACCAACCGCATGGACGTGGGCAACCCGAACCTCGCCCCCTCCGACTCGGACAGCTATACCTTCGGCTTCGTCTTCTCTCCGAAAGCCATTCGCGGACTGTCCTTTTCCGCCGACTATTTCCACATTAAGCAAAACGGTCTCGTGAGTCGCATCGAAGACACCGTTGTCCTCCAAAGTGTCGAGGACCTCGGCCCCGCCTCCCCTTATGCTGATCGAGTTCGCCTGAATGCCTTCGGTGCCGCCGGCACCCCCATCACCGCCCCCGGCGAGATCAGCGGCAATTCGGGCGACGACATCTATCTGACAACGCCGTTGGTGAACCTTTCCTCCACCGAAATCGACGGTATCGACGTCCAGACAAAATATGACTTCGATATCGAATCCGTAGGCAACTTCAGTGTCAGCAATGTCATGGGCATCTACCTCAAATACGAGACGGTGCGCGCGCCCGGTGACAAGCCCCAGGACGATGCCGGCCGCTCCTCCATCCTCAACGGCACCCTGCCGCGCTGGCAGAGCTTCACCACTCTCGATTACACCCGCGGCCCCATCGGAGCCTACCTTGCCTATCGCTATATACCGTCGCTCAAACACAACGACGGCGGCGCCCGGCTCGGCCGTTTCTACACCCTGGACGCCGCCGTGTCCTACACGCTCAAAGGCAAGTGGTTCGCCTCCAACGAAGCCAAATTCACCCTCGGCGTGGAGAACGTGACCAACCAATTCGGTCCCGACGACCCCACGTCCTTCAGTGATTCCAACGTGGATACCGGCACCTACGGCGCGATGGGCCGCTTCTACTACGCCGACGTGAAGTTCAAGTTCTAGTTCTAATCCCGGTTCACAAACACCCCGTCTCGCACCCAAAGGCAGCTGGTCAATCAATGATTGACCAGCTGCCTTTCCGTTTTCCCTGCCCCGGCCAAGCGTGCAAACTGCGTGTAGTCGAGAGCCTGCATTCAGGCCGGCTCGCCACGTTCGCCAAGCCTCTTTCCGTATGTCCTCCGCCACCGCTATCGCATACAGGATTATTTAAGCGCCGCCCTTCATCCACCGTCATTCTCAGGTGGCATCCGACCCAACACCAGCCCCTTGACGACTCTGCTACAGTGCAAGCCGGTCAAACACCGTCCGCCTCCCTCATGCGTCTCCTTCGCTCCCTCCAGCCCGCCCTCGCCGCCTTGCTCGCGGCTTGCGTGCTGCTGCTCGGGCTCGCCGCGTATTCGCCGGATTTGCACGAGATCATCTGCGCCGAGCAGGCATCCTTTCATCACCGCCACACCGGCCACGCGGACGCCGACGGCCCTCATGGGCCCGCCGCCGACCACGACTGCGCGGTCTTTCTTTTCGCCCACGGCTGCACCGACACCGTGCCTGCGATCTGGATTTCCCCGACCGTGTTGAACGCCACCGCCGTGGCGCATTTCACCGAGTTCATGCTCGCCCGGACCCTGCGCGGCCCGGCCCGAGTCTGCGGCCCCCCAGTCCCGGCCTGAGCTTCTCCGTGGCATGGGCGTCTCGCCCATGATTTTCAGGCGACTCTGAATCGCACAACAAGACGACCCCGTAGGAGGGGTATGTCGCCTTTACCGGTTCCACTAACGCTTCAACGCGCGCCATCGCGCCCGCGTGAAGCACTTCACTCGTCCCGCTCGCGCGCCGGACGAAACCCCGTCCCCCCCGCCTCCCAGACTCATCATGAAATCTATTATCCATTTTCCGTCCCTCCTCCTTGCCGTCACCACGCTGGCGCAAGGCCAGACCATTCCCGCCGTCCCTCCCATCGACGACAACCCCGTGCAACTCGAAACGCTCATCATCACCGGCAGTCCCGACCCGAAGTCCGCCTTCGATCTCGCCCAGGGCGCCTCCTTCCTCTCCGGCGAAACCCTGCGCAGAAGCCAGCAGGGCACCCTCGGCGAAACCGTCTCCGCCTTGCCCGGCGTCAACTCCACCTACTACGGTCCCGGCGCCAGTCGCCCCGTGATTCGCGGCCTCGGCGGCGACCGCGTGCGCGTGCTCGACAACGGCGTCGGCTCGCTCGACGCCTCCAACGTCAGCCCCGACCATAACGTCAGCATCGAGCCCCTCTTCGCCGAGCGCATCGAGGTAGTGCGCGGCCCCGCCACCCT
>JBEGTN010000509.1:0-6389 GCA_041179405.1 Verrucomicrobiota bacterium | reverse complement strand
TTGAGGAGCACGTGGACGAGCGGCGCGAGGCAGTTCGTGGTGCAGGAGGCGTTGGAGATGATGCTGTGGGTGGCGACGTCGAGTTTGTCGTCGTTCACGCCCATGACGATGGTGATGTCCTCGCCCTTCGCAGGGGCGGAGATGATGACCTTCTTGGCGCCGGCGGTGATGTGGCCCTTGGCCTTCTCAGCCTCGGTGAAGAGACCGGTGGACTCGATGACGAGTTCGACGCCCAGCTTGGCCCAAGGGAGCTCGGCGGGGGACTTGGCGGAGACGACGAGGATGTCGTGGCCGTTGATCACGAGGACGTCGTCCTCGGCCTTGTCGGGGGACGACTTCTTGGAGGAGACGGTTCCGTTGAACTTGCCCTGGGTGGAGTCGTATTTGACGAGATAAGCGAGATTATCGGCGGGGACGATATCGCCGACGGCGACGACATCGAAAGTGGTGCCGAGAAGGCCCTGTTCGACGAGAGCGCGGAAGACGAGGCGGCCGATGCGACCGAAACCATTGATAGCGACTTTAACTGCCATGATAGACTCCGTTTTTGTAGTTGTTATTAGCTGATTCAGGTGGTGAGCCGCGCCTTGAGGGCACGGAATAATCAGCGAAAAGCCCGCGCGCGGGGAACGCAAGGGTTTTGGCTGAACAGCCCCTGCAAAGCAGGCGGCGTTCCGGCGCGCAGGTTTTTTTGGATCAACCCAGCCGCCAGAGTCCGCAGCCCAGTGCAGGCACGAAAAGATTCTCCGTCACACGCTGGGTTCCCGCAGGTCGGCCAGGTGCCAGAAAGCGCTCGGTGTCCGCTACTTGACGCCAATCGTTAACCGCCCAGCCCGCAAGGGGGATCGTGGCGTCGGTGAGTCCCGGATTAATGGCGAAAAGCAAGCGCTCCGCTCCCTGGCTCAGGTCGGCATTATAGATCACAGCCATGGAAGGGCCTTCGCCGCGTAAAAACTCAAAAAAGCCCTCCGTCGCACGCGAGAAGTGCCGCATCAGGCGCCCCGTTTCGGAGCGGCGGAAGGCGATCCAGTCCGCGAAATAGGCATGTGTGGACGGGAAACGATGAATGCGCTGGTAATCGAGTGCGTTGAGGTCGCCGCGCAGGTAGGTGTTGTTCACCCCGTGCTTGGAGCGCAGAAAATCCTGCCCGGCGGACAGCATCGGTATCCCGATCGACGCAAAAAGCACCGCCGCCATCAAATGCGTGCGACGCCGGTCGTTCACGGTCGGCAGGTGGCCGTCGCCATCGCCGTTCTCGGTGATGACGTCGATCCAGGTGCGGTCGTCGTGCGATTCGGTGTAGTTCACGGTCTGCGCCGGCCATTTTGCGTAATACCAGGGAGAGCCCTTCAGGTAGTATTCAAAGGTCTCGGGCCGCGCCGCGCCGCGCACGAAGTCGCGCATGAAGTTTCTGTATCCATCGTTCCACGACGACCAGCCCGTGTCGCGCAGCTCCCCTGCGATGTGCCCGCGAAAGCTCCACGGCTCGGCGATGAGAATGACGTCGGGCTTCACCTTTTTTAGCGCGGTTTCGATCCGCTCCAGCACCGGTTTGCCGATCAGATCGGCCAGATCGAAGCGGAAGCCATCTACGCCGAAAACCTTCAGCCAGTGCGAGCAGCTGTCGATGATCATGCGCTGCGCCATCGCCGCCGAAGCCCGGTAGTCGTTGCCGCAGCCGCTCCAGTTGGAGAGGTTGCCGGACGCGTCTTGCTCGAAATAATAAAGCCGGTCCAGGAACATCAGGTGCGCCGGCTCGCCCACGTGATTATAGACGACATCGACGATCACCGCGATGCCACGCGAATGAAAGGCCCTCACCAGTTCCTGCAACTCGCGCAAGCCGGTGGCCGCCTCGGGCCGCGATGCGTAGGCGCTGGCGGGAGCGAACCAGTTCACCGTCATGTAGCCCCAGTGATATTCCTCGCGGGTCTGGTTGTCGAATTCCTGCAAGGGCTGCAACTCGACGCAGTTTATTCCAAGGCGCGAGAGGTAGAAATCCTCGCTCTCCACCCATTTCTTCAATCCGGCGAAACCGCGACGCTCCCCCTCGTCCGCCGCCACCGGCGCGCACTGCGCGAGGTCGCGCACATGGGCCTCCGCGATCACCAGATCGTGCCACGCGGGAGTTTTGAAACCGTCGCCCACCGCGCCGAGCCGGGCCCGCTCGATGATGATACCGGGGCCTTCGCGCCCCACCACCGCCACCGCATAGGGATCGAGCACGCGACGCGCGGGATCGAAAACACCGAAGGCGTCCTTGGGCCCATCCACGTGATACCAGTAAAACCACCCGTGCAGGTTGCCCTCCAGCGTGACTTCCCATACGCCCGCCGCGCCATCCTCGTCCTTCCGGCGCGCGAGCGCATAGCGATGAGCCTTACCTTTCTCGGCGAGAGCGGCGCAGAGCGCGAGCTCCACCCGGGCGGCACGCGGCGCGAACACCCTGAAACGGGTGCCGCTGGCGCGCGCATCCACTCCGAGCGGCAGCTCCGTGTGCAGCGCATAGAAAAACGCTCCCGCCTGCAACGGCACCGCATCGCCGGCATGTTTGGATGCCCAGCTCACGGTCAGCGTCTGCGACAGATCCGCCGGTGACTCCAACTCGAAGGAGAAAAGATGCAGCCCCGTGCGCTCCGGCTCCACTACACGGTTAAAATTACCCGCATCGTCCCGCTGGGCGTTTGGCGTGCCCAAGGGCACGGACAGCCAGACATGGGTTCCGGTCACAAATTTGAAGCGCACCGGTCCGCCGCCGTCGCCGATTATCTTTTCCAACGGGGCCACCCAGGCCAGGACCGGCTTGCCATCCACAACCTTGGGATGCATCGCCCACTCCTCCATGTCCGCACCGCGCCACCCGTTGAACTCGCCCGCGATATGCACGTGCTCGGTCTTCACGTCCAGTTCAGGATGATTGGCAGGATCAAAGACAAACTCGATCGTTCCATCCCTCAGCACATGGTAACCACTGTGCAGTGCGAACCGCGCCGTCGGATACCGCTCCAGACTTCGCATTCGCATCCCGCCCGAGAGCACCAGCAAGGGCACGGTGCGCGCCCGCCAATCATGCAAGAGCTCGATAACCCCGCGGGTGGGAGTCTCAAGAGTGGCCGACAGGATGGCGTTTGCGCGGGATGACATGACGGGGAGGTATCATTTGCCATGCCACCTCCCACACAAGCGCGAAGGCATGCATTATACGCCTCTCGCTCAGCGGTTAAAATCTATCTCATTCTGCGAAATCCGTGGTTCCAACTTTCGCGCCTACGGCAAATCATGAGCCATGCCCGTCTCCGTTTCCCCGTCCGACGCCCGTGATCGTTTTCTCGTGCAGCTCCGTGCCGCCGTCACCCAAGGCACCCTCGTCAAGCTCACCCTGGGCAAACCGCTCGCGCCCGCCGCGCCCGCGAGTTTGCGCAACCTCTACGTCCGCCCCGTCACCCTCAAGGCCGGGCCGCAATTCGCCTTTCTCTGGCGTCACGCCACGAACGACATCACCAAAAATCATCCGCCCGCCGAAGCGCTCGCCGAACTCGAAACCCTGCTCGGCACCACGTTTGGCGATGCCCATCTTTTTACCCCGCTGCATAGCCACCAGCTGCAAACTCTGCCCGATGGCCGCCTGAAACTCATCTCGCGCGCCGTCACTTCCGCTCCCCCTCCCCCGCCCGAGGGCAACGACCAGGCCAAGGCTCACCCGGTCGCAGCCTCGGCACCGTGGCTGCACGCCCTCGGCGTCACTAATCAGCACGGTCACCCGCGCGAGGGCATGGCGGGCAAATTTCGCCAGATTCAGAAATTCGCCGAGCTGCTCACCCATCTTCTCGGCGAGGCCGGTCTGCACACCGTCCAGACGGACCTCGAACTGCCGGCCGGTAATTCCGCCGTGCCCTTCGGCCGCCGCCTCCGCATCGCCGACATGGGGTGCGGCAAAGGCTATCTCACCTTCGCCACCGCCTCCGTTCTTGGTGACGCCGCTGAAGTCACCGGCATCGAACGCCGGCCTGAACTCGTCACCGAGTGCAACCGCATCGCCGCAGCCCACGGTTTCGCGCCGCATCTGCGCTTTGTCGCCGGCGACATTCCGACGCCCGTCGCTTCATCATCCAAAGACGCCTCGGTCGCGCCGCTCGACGCGCTGATCGCCCTCCACGCTTGCGATACCGCCACGGACGACGCCCTCGCGGCCGGCATCGCCGCCGGCGCGCGCCTGCTCGTCGTTTCCCCGTGCTGCCACCGCGAAATCCGCGCCCAGCTCACCGCGCAGCCCGTGCTGCACGACGCCCTCCGCCACGGTATTCTCCACGAACGCGAAGCCGAGATCGTCACCGACGCCCTGCGCGCCCAGCTGCTCGAATACGCCGGCTACCGCGCCAAAGTCTTCGAGTTCATCTCACCCGAGCACACTTCAAAAAACCTCATGATCGCCGCCGTGCGAGAACATGCCACCGACTCGCCCGATCTCGCTCGCCGTCGCCCCGCCATCACCGCCCGCATTCGAGCTTACGCCGCTTTCTACGGCCTGCGCGAACAACGCCTCGCCCGCCACCTGGGCTTCGAACTCAACGCCTGAATCGCGTAATCGACCGCGATCACTGCGTCAGGCGGGAAAGATACGCAGCCGGGTTGGATTCATAAGTGACGATACGTCCGGCTAAATCGGCCCGCGCGCGCAATTGCTCCGTGATGCTCGTCTCCCAGTAGTGGCTCGAACGGAAGAAGTCGTAATATACCCCGGTCTCAAGCTCTTTGACTCCGTTTACCGATGCGGAACGCAGGTCGCGAAGCATGTCTCCGGTCAACTGCAGGGCGACGACATGGTTTGCTTTCATGCGTTGATAACGCTCCACGAAGTTTTCCACAATGATGCGAACCCGCGCGTTTTGTGAGGCTTTTTTAAAGTCACCGTAAAGGGCATAGTAAATCGCTTCGGAATCTGACTCGAAATCAGCGATCCGCTTCGCCTGGGCTCGCCATTTCGACTGATCGATCGACTCCCACTTCGAGACCCCATCGGCGCGATAACCGAACCAGCGCTGCTCCTCGCGCACCGCCGCCGACGGTTGACTTGTGGTTCCCTGACTTTTTTTACCCACATCAAGATCGTCGAGTTTACGTCGCTGTGAATAGCTCGCCACACCTATCACCTCGCCGGTGGCCAGATGCAGAATTGGGCTGCCACTATTGCCGGGCTGAAAGGGCGCATCAACCTCGACACGGTCGGGCCCTATACCACGCACGACGCCCGAGACTTGGGTGGCCACCCCTCCGCCGCGTCGGTTTCCGACCACGACGACCTTATCACCCAGTTTGGTGGATTTTAGCGGATCTTCTGCCAACGTGAGCGAGGGAAGTCGCGTAGCCCCTTCAATCCGAAGGATCGCGATATCCCGGCCGATAGCACCGAACACCGACCCCACCGTGATCGTCGCGCCGCGCAATGTGGTTACCCTGACTTTGTCATACCCTCCAACTACATGCAGATTTGTGGCCACAAAATCCACGTCCCGTATGCGGGTGATAAAACCGGTCCCGACGCTGTCGCTGCCCTCGACTATAACGATGGCCTCCATCTGCTCCGGCGTGAGTTCCTGGTTTTCTGGAGCAACCGTTTGCGCGGCCACGGCCGCAGGGGGCTGGCCAGAGGGGGTGCTCGAAACGGGGGGAGCGCTGGTCGACGGCGGATGAGGGACTCGTGACACCGGGGACTGTCCCGCAACAGAACCTGACGACGCAGCATCGGAAGCGAGTTTGATGAGCGTGTTGAGTGAAGTGAAATTCGACGATGCCTCGATGCCGGTTCTCGCACCAGCGTAAGCGGTGGTCACATCGAAATCCGCTGAACTTCCACCGCGGCTAAAGTCATAACGGTAAACGGTCTCTTTGACTATTCGTATGACACCTGAGCGGCGGCTATCTGGGACTTCAAGCACACGGGAGACCAGTCCCGTCGCCTCGTTAATCCAAAGAATAACACGCGCACCCCTCATGGTCGACGCCGAGATGCGGGCCAACCGGATGCCATCTTGGCTATCAGTGCCTTCGCGCACCGGAGAAACCAGTCCAAGGGTCTTTGCACTAGCCGAAACATTGCCTGGCAGCAAAGCGACAAGAACGGGATCTGACGCTAGAGCGGTCCCGATTCGCATGTCACATTCCTGAAAGAAAAGAGAGGACGGCACCGTCATACGCACAGGCTGAGGCGTCGCCGCAGCCGATTGTAATATCACCACATCGGCTGGTCCAATTTTGCTGAATACCAAGGTGCGATCAGGCATCATGGTGCCCCGTTGATTTCTTTCGCGCTGGCTCAAAACAAGCCAACTGTCGTCGTCTTTCCGCGTTGTGACCGTCAGGCGAAGAAGCACTGATTCCAGCACTTGATA
>JBEGTN010000508.1:0-2501 GCA_041179405.1 Verrucomicrobiota bacterium | reverse complement strand
CCTGTCAGCAAGGTCGCGCCCTCGCGACCGGCGGTCCGCAGGCGCTCGGCCACTTGGTTGCGCTGGCTTGGGTGCGCGCCGCTGGACGCATTCAGCATGAAGAAGGCGAGCAGGTGGGTGTTGAGGATGGTGAGGTCGCGGCCCGCGATCTTGGTTTTTGCGCCGATCAGCAGGCGGTCGGTCGGGGTCTTGGGCGTGCCGAAGAAGTTGAAATGGAGCGGCGGCGAGGGCAGGGTTTCTCGAAAGCGATCACTCAGGGGCGTCTTGGAGAAAGTGGCCAGGCCGATGCCGAAGGGCAGCTCGCGCGGGTCGGAGTTGGGATAGGAAAAATGGCTGTCGTAGCCGGGGAGCGCGGCGCGGAGCCGTTCGAAATTGGGCGGCGGTTGCATTTGCAGGCCGCCGTCCTTGGCCTGCTCGACTTCCTGCAGGTTGATGATGTCGGCGTCGTGCCTGAGGATCTCGGCGATGCTGTCCTCCAGGCGGATTGGCGCGTGATCTGGCGCGGCGTCGTCCCAGATTTGGCCAAACTGCATATTAAACTGCAGGATGCGGATTGGTTTCACGACGAGAGTGGGCGAGGTGGGTTAACGATGCACCGCGTCAGCGAGCGGTGGCGGTGCCAGGCGAGAAGGCGCGGGAGGCGTCGGTGGAGGCTTTTTCACTGCCGGCGGTGAAGACGGAAACACTCTGGTCGGAGTTTTTCTGGAAGACGAAGCGATTGATGCGGTCGAAGGTGGTGCGTTTTTCGACCACGGCCTGGGAGGTGCGCGACACGGGCGAGGCGTCGCTGATTTTATCCTGGAAACGGATGGCGGTGCGGGAGCGGTAGGCGTCGTCGGCGGTGGAGTAGCGGGACATCTTGCCGGACCACTGGCTTTCCTTGCGGTCGATGACCTCGTAATTTTTCCGCTCGGGGGTGGAGAACATCTTTTTATCGCGCGTCTCGCCGACCTCGATGGAGCTGCGGCGATCACCGACGGTGGCCTCCTTGCGGGTGAGGATCGGGGGGGCGACGCGTTTATCGAGCAGGACCTCGTTGCGCTGGAGTGGTTTCACTTCAGGCAGCACGGCCTTTTGCTCGGTGGAGAGCCGGTCATCGCGCTTCGCCGGGTCCATCCCACCGGGGACGGCGGTGTCGGCCCAAACCATCGCCGTCGCCAAAGAGGCGATTACGGTGAAGGTGGCGCCGACGGTAAAATTCATGTCAAATATTGGCAATATTACGGGCTTGGGTCGCAAGGTTATTCCGGCTCGGCGGTGCCCTCGACCACCCAGGCGCGGGACTCGGGGACTTGTTGGAAAAAGCCGCCGAGCGCGGCGCTCAGGTGTTCGGCGTAGCGGAAGTGCGCGCCCAGGCCGGTGCGCAACTCGGCTTCGTAGATGAATTTATCTCCCTGGGTGCAGTGCTCGAAGGGCGTCTGCGCGCCGAGCAACAGGCTGTAAACGTAGGCCGGCGAGCCGCGCGCGAGCAGTTCGCGGGTGAGCGAGAGTTGTTCGTCGAGGAGGGCCTGGTGATCGGCGTGGGCGATCTCGGGTGGCAGGTAGAAACCGGCCTGGATGAGGGGCGTGTAGCGGTGGCCGGTGCGGTGGCGGTTCAGGTCGCGCAGCTCGGCGATGGCCATGTTGTTCCAAGCGAAGCTCACCCGCATGCGGCGGGTGGCGGTGCCTTGCTGGCCGTAGCGGTTGACGCGCGCCGAGAGGGCCTCGGGCACGGTTTGCGTCTCGGCAAGGAAAGGCGGCGTGGCGCGGTCCACATGGACCCACGTCTCGTCGGCGAGGGGCGCGGAGGAAAGGCGTTCGAGGCCGAGGCGGCACGAGGTGGCGAGCTCGGTGGCGGCCTGTTGTTGGTAGCTCGCGTCGGCCTGGCTGTGGCGCATGAGGCGAGGGGAGATTTTGAGCAACTCGCCGCGGATGAGTTCGGCGGCGGCCTGCGCTTCGGGCTGGGGGAGGGAGGCGAGGTGCTTCACCGTCTGCGCCCACATGCGCGAGGTCTGCACCAGCGCGAGGTTGGTGCGGGTGGCGAGCGGGATGAAGTAGCGGGCGCGGTCGAGGGCGTAGTTTTTGCGAATGCGCGTGACCATGGCGGGCTTGGCCCCGGCGGGCACGCGCACGCGGTGGGGCTCGGCGGTGCCGAGGGCGTCGAGGCGGTCGTATTCGCCCTGGTAGGCGGCGAAGGCGCGCCCCATCACGGCGGTCCAGCGTGCGGCGAGATCGGCAGGCACCCCGAGTGCTTCGGGTGTCGGCAGGGCGGAAGGTGCGAGAGTGATGTAGCGGGTGGAGGACTCCTGGCCGTCGGCCATTTGAGCGATCTCGAAGACTTTATAGGCGAGCCACATCGAAACATCGTCGAGAGCGATGGCGAGGCCGCCGGTGAGGCCGCCGATGGAGGCGTGGCCGTAGTCCACGAACTTCAGGATGCGATCGATCGAGGCGTCCGGGTCGGCGGGATCGACCTTGGCGAGAATGGCGTGGATGCCCTCGTTGCTGCGCGAGTAGCGGGC
>JBEGTN010000507.1:0-6585 GCA_041179405.1 Verrucomicrobiota bacterium | reverse complement strand
GCCGCCGCAATCCAATGAGCTGGACCTACGCAGTCCCATCGTTGAGTTCCGCCCCGGCTACGTGCGACGCGCGCTGCGATCCTTTACCGGTCACGAATTCGGGATTGGCGTCATACACTCGCATCCGGAAGGCACCTGGCCCTCGCCCAGTCGCCTCGACGATGACATGGACGATTATTTTTCGCAGGAGTTTGAGCGCTACAGCGAGGGCCGGCCTTACGTGAGTCTGATCATCGCCCGTGACGACCACGGCCAGCGCACTTTCAGCGGTCGGGCGTTTGATCGTGGCGAATGGCTGCCGGTAAAAACATGGATCACGGCAGGGCTTGATGTCGTCGCCCGTGACAAGGCTTTCGATTGGGGTGCTCCTGCCCCGGTCTTTGATCCTGATGCGACCAAAGAACGCCTCATGGAACTCATAGGCTGCGATGCGATGACGCGCCTGCGTGAAGCCACGGTCGGCATCATCGGTTGCAGCGGTCTGGGGTCGCCCGCCGCGCATGTGTTGGCCCGGGCGGGCATTGGTCGCTTCGTGCTCGTGGACAAGGGCAGGTTCAAACCCTCCAACCATGAGCGGAATCACGCGAGCCGGGCTTCGGACACGGTCGGCGATCCTCCTTGGAAGACGGATCTACTATGTCGGCTCGTGCATGAAATCGCGCCCAACACCAGGGTCACGTGCATCGTCGGCGATGTTCTCGACGAAGCGGTGGTGGATGAGCTCGTGCAATGCGATCTCGTGCTCGGATGCACGGATTCGGTCTATGCTCGCGCCGCGCTCGGCGATCTCGCGTTGCACTATCATATCCCCGTTCTCGATCTGGCAGTGCAGATGCGAGCCAGCGACAGCATCATAAAGGATCAAGTTGGCGAAATCGCGCGCTATGCCGCAGGGCTTCCCTGCCCGTGGTGCCGCGGACGGGTGAATGCGCGGGATATTTTCGAGGAGACGATCTCACCCGAAGAAAAAGCGCAGCGCCAACACGCAGCGGCCGCCGCTCGCGCACGAGGGGCCGACGCTGAACAATACTGGACCAATGGTGAACGGCACGAGCTGACCGTCGGATACATGACGACTACGGTTGCAGCGATGGGCGCGGGCTATACCCAACATTGGCTCACAGGTCTGGCCTGCATACCACACGACAGATTTCAGTTTGATCTCGGTCTGCAACAATTCGGTTTCGTGAAAGACCAACGATCACCATGCCCGGACTGCCTCTGCCAGCAACGCATTGGTTTTGCCGATCAAGGGAGGGCTGACCGCACTGTCTCCAAACCGCACCATTGGCCCGAAGCGAAACTCACTCACTGCTTCGGAAAATTTGGCTAATTCTGCGATCTCTCCCGGTGCCGCCGCAGCGACTCCATCGACGGCCGGAGTTTCGCCTTAAGGTCGAATTGTAAATGCCGCCCCGCGTAGGAACGGAGTTGCTGGGCCTCCGGGCCGGCTTCGGTGAAACGTGTCGGATGCACCACCACGCGGAGGTCGTCGTTCACTGCCCAGAGTCCGGCGTCGAACATCCAGTGGGCGTTTTTCGAAAGGGCGAGACCGTTGGACAAGTCGTCGTTCTGTGTCTCCGCCCAGCCTTCGATGTGCGCGGCGTCCACGATGCTCGCTCCGTCCACCGTGAAACACCGGTAGCCCGTCAACGCGCAGGTGTGGCGGTAGTCGTCCACGATGCGCACCTGGAACTTCGCGCTGCGACCTTTGCGCTTCGCGGCGTCGAGCGCGGCGGAACGGATTCGCTCCGCCGTATTTTGACCTGTCGCGCCACCCTCGATGCCGAGCATTTCGAAAAACGCCACGCGCTCGACCGCTTCAAAATAGTGCGCGATCAGCACGAGGCGGGCTTTCAGCCGGAAATCTGCATCGGCCAGCAAGGCGTGAAACTCGGCGTCGAGTTCGCAAAGCACGCAATCATCCGGCCCCACAGCGAGTCGCAGGTCCGCCGCGAATGCCTGCCAAAACCCTTGGCTGCTGAGATGGTAAAACGGGAGCCGAAAATCGAGCCGCGTCGGCCAACGCTCCGCAAAAAGCGTGCTGTAAGTGCGAAAGCGCAGCACCAAGCCCGGCGTGCGTGTGAAGGCTTTCGCCACAATCTCGCCCCTCTCCGCCATATCGAGCAGGCAGAGCAATAGCAGCGGTTTGTGCGGCGCGGGGCCGCGTGTGTTTCCCCGACCAATCGCAGGCCGGAGTTTTGTCAATTTGCCCAGCCAATGCGCGCGACGCGTGTCATGGGGTGGCGTGGACATTGTCATTTACTGGGTTACTCAACGCCCCGTTTCACGAAAATCAGGTGTGCGACCAGCGAACTATCGTTGCTGCCGCTAAAACCGACCATCCAAGGGCGCTCATCTCCGAGGTAAAGTTGACGGAGGGAGGCGATGACGGCTTCAAGCATCGCATTGATCTAGCCCAAAGCACGGCTTGGGGAAGCTTGATTCGTGTGTCCGGCGAATTTCACGGGGGGCGGGCTTGCTTCGGCGCGACGGAACTTCCGGCGTGGCGCGGCATCTACAGGTTGCCGTGGGCGGATAAACGAGTCCAACTGCGCGACATCTCGATGAACACACCTTGGAATGCTACTACGGCGGGGCTGGTCTGGCTGGCGGCTGGCCTCACCCTCACTCCTGCACTCCAGGCGGCGACACCTGCCTCTCCCGCGAAGTTGGCCGCACCCACCGCCGACGCGACGGGCGGCGGCACCGCGAAGGCGGCGGCCGATTTGAAGAAGCTCGTCGAGCGCCAGAGGGCTGCGCTGGCCGAGGCCGCGACGAAAGAATCCCTGGGCGAGCTGGAGGACGTGCGGCCGAAGCTGCAGCGCGTGGTGGAAGGTTACGAAGCCCTGGTGAAGGCGAACCCGGATTTCGCGGCGGCGTGGGCGGCTTATGGGTTGTTTCTGTGCGAGCCGGTGATCGAAAACCGGAAGCCGGCGCTGGCGCTCCTGTTGACCGCCAACCGGCTCGACGGCGACTTGCCGGTGGTCAAAAACCAGATCGGCGTGCTTTTGGCGGAGGAGGGACGCGTGATCGAGGCGCTCAACTACTTCCTCGCCGCCAGCGACCTGGCGCCGGAAGTGGCCCTGTATCATTTCCAGATCGGCCTGCTGCTCGACGAGGCGCGGGATGTTTTTCTACGCACCAAGGCCTGGACGCCGGCGACGATCGACCGCACCGTGCTGGAGGCGTTTCGCCACGCGGTGGAGCTGGCGCCGGAGCGCACCGACTACGCCTACCGCGCGGCCGAGGCCTACAATACGCTGGCCGAGCCGCGCTGGGAGGAAGCCTACGCGACCTGGTCGAAGCTGGAGGCGCGGCTAAAAGGCAACACCGAGCGGCAGACGGTGCGCTTGCAGATGGCCCGCACGCAGTGGAAAATCGGTCACGCGGCGGCGGCGCGCGAACTTGCCGCCTCAGTGGACGAAGGAGTTTTGCAGGGGCAGAAAGCCAAACTGCTGGCCGAGTTCGACGCCGAGGATGCGACCGAGGCGTCGGCAAAAAAGGTGGTCAAATAGGGCTGGCGCGAGACGGCGTCAGGCGTGTTGGCTTACAAAATGTCATTGATCGATAAAATCGAGCGGCGGGCGCCCTGGATCGGCTTCCCTCATCTGATCCTCGCGCTGGTCGTGGGGCAGACGTTTTTCTACCTCACGGGCATGCTCGGACTGGTCGATACCTCGCGGCTCGGGCTGGCGATGGATCTGGTGAACTCGGGCGAGTGGTGGCGACTAGTCACCTTTGTCTTTGACCCGCCGGTCTCGCATTGGGCCTTCGTGGCCTTCGGGCTGTATTGCTTCTACATGATCGGCGGCGCGGTCGAGCAGGAGTGGGGGCGGGCAAGGCTGAACCTGTATCTGATCACCGGCTATCTGCTCACGGTGACGGCGGCGGTGATCGAACCCGGCGCGTGGGTGGACAACTACTTCGCGGGCGGGGCCCTGTTCCTGGCCTTTGCGTATCTTAATCCCAACTACGTCTTCTACGTGTTCATGATTCTGCCCGTGCAGGTGAAGTATCTCGCGCTGGCCGCCTGGGTGTATTTCGGGTATCTGTTTTTCACCCAAGGCCTGCCGACGAAGCTGATGGTGCTGGCGGCGACAGGAAACTTTTTGATCTTTTTCGCCCCCACCCTTTGGCGCGACATGCGGACCGGGCGGCGGCACATGGCCGGGCAGGCAAAGCAGCGCGCGGAACAGCGCGAGGCGGCCTCGGCGGGGCCCCGGCACCAGTGCGCGGTCTGCGCGAAGAACAGCGATACCCACCGGGAAGAGGATTTCAGGTATTCCGCCGATGACCGGTGTTACTGCGCTGAACACCGCCCTAAAAAACCGGTGGCGGGGGCCGCGTCATGAGCAAGGTGGCGAAACCCAAGGCCGCGACGATGTCCACGCTGCCACCGACCTCGCAGCTGGCGACGCTCGGCGCGTGGATTCTCTTCGCGGAGGACGTGTATGGGCGCGCGAAGCTGGCGCTCGGCCAGATCACCGACAACGCGCACGACGAGGCGCTGTATTTGTTTTTGCGCACGCTGGACTGGCCGCTGGAGAGCGGCCCGGAGGTGCTGGACAAGCCGCTCTCGCCCGCGCAGCGGATAGCGCTGCGCGAGGTGTTGCGGAAGCGGGTGGAGAAGCGCGTGCCGGCGGCGTATCTCACGCGCGAGGCCTGGCTGGGCGGTTTTAAGTTTTACGTGGACGAGCGGGTGATCATCCCGCGCAGCTATTTTGTGGAGCTCATCCCGGCGCTGGCCGACCTGCTGCCGGCGGGCACGGTGGTGCGGCGGGCGGTGGATGTTTGCACCGGCTCGGGCTGCCTCGCGATCTTGCTGGCGGAGGAATACCCGGAGGCGAAGGTGGACGGGTTGGATTTGTCGCGCGAGGCGCTGGAGGTGGCGGCGATCAACGTGAAAACGCTCAAGATGGGCAAGCGGGTGACGCTGCACGCGAGCGACGTTTTTGACGCGGTGCCGCCGCCGGCGGGCGGTTACGACATCATCCTGAGCAACCCGCCTTACGAGCCCAGCGCGCATGTGGACGGGCAGGACCCGGAGTTCGCGGCGGAGCCGCGCATGGCGCATGACGGCGGGCCGGATGGACTGGTGATCGTGCGCAAGCTGCTTCGCCAGGCACGCGAGCGGCTCGCGCCGCACGGCATCGTGGCGGTGGAGGTGGGCGGGCTGCGCAAGGCGATCAACCGGGAGTTCGCCGCGCTCGCGCCGGAGTGGCTGGAGACGGAGGACGGCAGCAATTGCGTGTTCGTGGTGCGCGCCGCCTTGCTGCGGAAGTGGAAGGGGTGAGGGCGGACCGCGTATCGCGGTGAGAATCCGCAGGTAACTCCCTCCGTTACGCCGATAATGATTTTCATTTCGGCGGTGAGTTGCGAAGGTGCGACGCATGAACTGGGAACCCTACATCTGGCTGGCTTGGGCGGTGGTTTATATTGTGGTCGGTGGCTTGGCGGGCGTGAGTCTCGTGCTCCTCGCCGCCTCCGTTCTGCCGCGCTTGATTGACCGGCTCACTCCGCATGTCGATGAGGGCAAGGAGATCGCACGCGGGAATCAGGCGGTCGCCCTTTACTTCGGCCTCGTGGTCGCGGCCTGCATTATCGGAGTGAGTCTCGTCATCGCCGCCGCCGTGCTCGGGGGTGTCATCGCCGCCTTGCATTAAGCGCACTCTCCACGATGTGGCGTCGCCTTTGCCTGGTTTGTTTCGTCCTGACGGCATGCACGGCCAGCCTGTTTGCGCGCGGTGGCGGCGGTTGCGTGGCCGCCGGCACGCGCATCGCCACGCCCGACGGCGAGCGAGCCATCGAGGCCTTGCAGGTCGGTGATACCGTGTGGAGCCAGATGGGCGGGAAACAAGTGGTCGCGACGGTGCAGGCGTTTTACCAAGTCGAGCCGGTCGATTTCATCGAGCTGGTCGCCGGCGGCCACACGCTCTTCGTGACGCCCGAGCACCCGGTGCAGACGGCGCCGGGTGAGTTTGTTCGCGCAGACCGGCTGACCACGGACGCCGTGTTGTTCACCGCCGAAATGCGCGCGCCGCTCCTGGGTTTGCGGCGCATCCGGGCGGACCGGCCCGCCTATAATCTACTGGTGAGTCCCGGCGGCGTGTTTTTCGCGAACGGACTCCTCGTGCATAACAAGGGATGCTTCCTGCCCGACACGCCGGTGACCCTCGCCGACGGCACGCGGCGCGCCATAAGCGAATTGGGCGTTGGTGAGGAAGTGCAGGCCTTTACCAGCGATGGCTTGGGCGTGCCCGCCATCGTTCGTCGGGTGATCACGCACGAGGTTGAGAGCTACCTGGTCGTCCGCACCGCCTCGATAGAGCTGCACGTAACGGAGGAGCATCCGTTCTACGTCGGCGAAGGTGTCTTCAAAACCATCGAATCGCTGCGCGTCGGAGATCCGATCTACGCCTTTGACGGAACGAACCATTTCACCGCGCAACCCATCCTCGTGATGGAGCGCCGCCGTGAACACGTGACGGTTTACAACCTCGAGGTGGATGCGCCCCACACCTATCTGGCCAATGGCATCGCGGTTCACAATAAGGGAGGAGGAGGCGGCTCCCACGGAGGCGG
>JBEGTN010000506.1:0-4674 GCA_041179405.1 Verrucomicrobiota bacterium | reverse complement strand
TCTGGGCGCTGAGGCTGGCCTGTCTTAATTCCGCATACATGGCTATCGCTTCTTCCTCCGCCGAGTCCAAGTCGCCCACCGCTTTCCAACGTTTTCTTGGCCTTGTGCGTCCGCAGGCAGGCCAGATCGCGTTCGGCGTAGTGCTGATCCTGCTGGCGACAGCGGTGACCCTGCCGGCCCCATGGATTTTCAAACTGGTGATAGATGACGCTCTACCGTCTAAGAATGTGGGCAAACTTGGTGTTTTGCTGGCGCTATTCGCAGGGCTATTTTTCGCACGCGCCCTGCTGACCCTCTGGCGTAATCGCGTGCTGCAATATGCCGGCATGCGCGTGACGTGCGACTTGCGCATCGCGCTTTTCCGTCATCTGCAATCGCTCTCCCTGCGCTATTTCGACGCCAACCAGACCGGCAAGGTGATCAGCCGTATCACCCAGGATACCGGCGAACTCTACAGTTTAACCAATAACTTCCTCATCAACCTTATCGCCGACTCCGTGACGGTGGTCGGGGTGCTGTGCTTTCTCTACTGGGTGGAGTGGCGGCTCGCGCTAGCGGTGACGCTGGTGCTGCCGCTGTTTGTGATCAACTACCTCCACAATCGTCGCAAAATGAAGGCCGAGGCGCGCGTGCATCGCGATAACTGGGACCAGGTCGTGGGCTTCGTGCAGGAGCGGGTGGCGGCGGCACGAGTAGTGAAGTCCTTCGGCAGAGAAGAAGCCGAGGTCGATGCCTTCGCCAGCGGCATCAATGCAGACTACTTTAACTACTCCCGCATCGTTCTGCGCAACACCCGCCTGAGCGTGATCGCCGACGTGCTCGCTTCGTTGGGAGGCATGATCGTCCTGGGGCTTGGCGGCTGGCTGGTCATCCGTGGCGAGATGCAGGTGGGCACGCTGGTGGCCTTCAATGCCTACATCGTCTACGTCTTCCCTCCCATCGTGCGCTTCGTCGATTTATCGACCGTGTTCCAGCGGGCGAATACCGCGCTGGAGAACATCTTTGCGATTTTCGACACGCGCCCCGAGATCGCGGACGACGTGGGTAAACCCGTCCTGCCCGCCCCCGCCCGAGGGGAAGTCGAGTTCGTCAACGTGAGTTTCGACTACGACCTGGAGCCGCCTGGACGGGGACGGCCGCGCACCTTGACGGACGTGAGCTTCACGATACCCGCCGGACGAATGGTTGCCATCGTGGGCCCCAGCGGATCGGGCAAGACCACTCTCATTAACTTGATCGCCCGCTTTTATGATCCCGCCTCGGGCGAGGTGCGGGTCGATGGCATCGACATACGGGGGGTATCCGTCGGCTCCCTACGCAGCCAGATCGGCATCGTCCTGCAAGATAACGTGCTTTTTTCAGGCACGCTTGAGGACAACATAAAATACGGCCGGCCCGACGCCACCCGCGAACAGATCCTCGAAGCGGCGACGGCGGCGAACGCGCACGAGTTCATCGTCAAACTGCCCGACGGCTATTCCACCGTGGTGGGTGAGCGCGGTTCCAAGCTCTCCGGAGGGCAGCGTCAGCGCGTGGCGATCGCGCGCGCGATTTTGAAAGATCCGCGCATTCTGATTTTCGACGAGGCGACGAGCGCGCTCGACACCCAGTCGGAACGCTTGATCCAGCAGGCCATGGAGAGGTTGATGAAAGGCCGCACCACCTTCGTGATCGCGCACCGGCTGAGCACGATTCAGCTGGCGGACACCATTTTAGTCATGGATGCGGGCCGGCTGGTGGAGAGCGGCCGGCATGATGAACTGGTGGCGCGAGGCGGGCTTTACTCGCGTCTGCACGCCTTGCAATTCCAAGAGCCGGCCTAGGTGCCGGACCAAAGTAACCTAATAGGTTACTTTGTCGCGTGGGCGTGGAGTTGCGTCGGGGCGGGACGGGCGCAAGGTGATTGAAATTCTTACACATGAAAGTCGTGGTTCTATGTTCCGGCGGGATGGATTCGGTGACGGCGCTGCACTGGGCGGCGCGCGAGCACACGGTGGTGGCGGCCCTGAGCTGCGACTACGGAGCCAAACACGGAGCGCGCGAGCTGCCGATGGCGGCGGCCCAGGCGGCGCTGCTTGGCGTGCGGCATGAGGTGGTGAAGCTGGATTTCGTGAACCGCCTCTTCGCCTCGGCGCTGTTGCAGTCGGGCGGGGACATCCCCGAGGGACACTACGAAGCGGAGAACATGAAACAGACAGTAGTGCCCTTCCGGAATGCGGTTTTCCTGAGCATCGCCTGCGGCTTTGCGGAAAGCGCGGGGGCGGAGGGCCTCGTCATCGCGGCGCACGGTGGCGACCACGCGATCTACCCCGACTGCCGGGAGGAGTTCATGGCGGCGATGGGCGACGCGATGCGGCTCGGCACCTATGCGCGCGTGCAGCTGCTGCGCCCCTTTATCGCGATAGACAAAGGCCGGATCGCGGCGCTGGGCATGCAGCTCGGCGTGGATTTCAAGCGCACCTGGTCGTGTTATAAAGGGGGCACGGAGGGAGCGATCCATTGCGGAAAATGCGGAACCTGCGTGGAGCGACGCGAAGCCTTCGCGCTGGCGGGACTGACCGATCCGACGGAGTATCAGGACAAGGGATCTCTCCCGCCCGCACCGGGCAAAGGCGATGCGGCAGGAGGCGCGGGCGTATGTTGATTTCGGAGACGTTTTACTCGATCCAGGGCGAAGGGGAATTGACCGGCGTGCCCTCGTTTTTTATCCGCACCAGCGGGTGTAATCTGCGCTGCACCTGGTGCGATACACCCTATGCCTCCTGGCGTCCGGAGGGAACGCAGCGCACGGTAGAGCAATTGGTGGCGGAGGTGCGCGCGCAACCGGGCCGGCACGTGGTGTTGACGGGCGGCGAGCCGATGATCGCGCCGGAGTTGCCCGCGCTGGCGGCGGCGCTGCGGGCGGCGGGGTTTCATATCACCATCGAGACGGCGGGCACGGTGGCACCGGCGGGCATCGCCTGTGATCTGGCATCGATCTCGCCGAAGCTGGCCAACTCGACGCCGACAGCGGAGGCGGCGGGCGAAGGCTGGGCCGCGCGGCATGAAGCGACCCGCTGGCAGCCCGAGGCGATTCACGCGTGGCTGGCGGCGTATGACTATCAGTTAAAGTTCGTGGCGGCGGCACCGGCCGACCTGGAGGAAATCACGGCGCGACTGGCGGAGCTGACCGGGCGGGGAGATGGCGTGAAAATACCGGCGCACAAAGTATTGGTGATGCCGGAGGGGACTACGCTGGAGCGGCTGCGTTCCCGGGCGGACTGGCTGGGCGAGGCGTGCAAGGCTCGCGGCTGGCGTTACGCGCACCGTCTTCACGTGGAGCTCTACGGCAACAAACGCGGGACCTGAGGGACTGCCCCTCCAACTGATGGCGCGTAAACGAAGACTGCTGCGGGAGAATTTCAGGGAGGCATTACGGGCGGCGCGGCGCGAGGCGGCGTTGCGGCCCAAGCCGAGGAAACTCTCGGAGGAGGTGGCGGCATTGAGGGATCGTTTCGAGGCCGGACCGCTTACGCTCGGAGAAGCGGTGCTGGTGTTGCAGGGGCGGGCCTGGACGCTGGTGTTGATCCTGCTCGCGCTGCCTTTCATCACGCCAATTCCGATACCGTTTTTATCCACGCCGCTGGGGCTGGCGATCGCGTTGATCTCACTCCGGCTGGCGCTCGGCCAGAAACCGTGGTTGCCGGAGCGACTGCTGGCGAAGCCGTTGCCGCCCGGTTTTTTCGGGGTCATGATGAAATTCTCCGGACGGGTGCTGCGCGTGCTGGAGAAGCTGTTGCAACCACGCATCGCGTGGCTGGCCGAGACGCCGGCGTTGATGAAGCTGCATGCGTTCACCATGATGCTCGCCGCGCTGATCCTGCTGCTGCCGTTGCCGGTGCCGTTCACTAATTCATTTCCCGCCTGGGTAATCGTCTTGATCGCGGGCGGGTTGCTGGAGCGCGATGGCGTGGCTATCACGCTAGGCTATGCAGTCGGAGCAGGCGGGGTGGCATTTTTCTACTTCCTCGGCGAAGCGTCGGTGCGGCTGGTTGAGTTTCTGAAGATGTGGCTGTTCGGTGCTTGAGCGTTCACCTCCGCGAGCGTTGCGCGGCGAGGGCGCGAGCGCCGGGGTGGTTTGGATCGATGGCAAGGGCGCGCGCGAGTGCGGCGTCGGCCGCGAGCGGTTGTCCGAGGCGCAAGTGCAGCGTGGCGCGGGCGTAGGGATAGTCGGCTGCGGCTGGTGCGAGGCGCTCGGCTTCTTGAATGAGGGTCACGGCATCGGGCAGGCGCCCGGCCTGGGCGAGCAACAGGGCGAGATTGTAGCGGGTCCGGTGGTCGGAGGGATCGCGGGAGACTGCCTCGCGCAAGGCACGCTCGGCCTCGGGCAGGCGGCCGGTTTGGGCATAGGCGAGGCCGGCGCGAAGCATCAATGAGGCGTCATTCGGCGCGAGTTTACCGGCTTGGAAAAAGGAATCGGCTGCAGCGTCGAGGTGATCGGCGGCCTGCTGCACGAGGGCGAGATTTTCGAGCGGAGCGGCGGAGAGGGGCTCCCATTTAACGGCTTTGCGAAGGGCTGCCTCGGCCGCCGGAAAATCTCTGCGGCTGGCGTAGTATTGTCCGAGACGGAGCTGCCCGAGCGGCTGGTCGGCGGCGATGTCGAGGTAGTTTCTTAATTCGGTCTCCAACGAGGAA
>JBEGTN010000505.1:0-3439 GCA_041179405.1 Verrucomicrobiota bacterium | reverse complement strand
TTAAAACCTCCCTGCATTTTCACCACAGAGGCACAGAGACGCAGAGAATACCCGGAACCAAAAAGTTAACCACGGATGAACACGGATGGACACGGATTGAAATTCAATTGGCCCGATCTCTGTGTCAGCCGGCTGAGCTTCGGGTAGAGTTTATTAAGAAATCGCTAGCGCATTTTAAGAATTGTCGTAGCCGTTCAGAGGTAGGGCGTGACCGCTGGGCGCGCCGCGTTGACGTGGTGAATACCTGAGAGGCACGGCGGCGGTCCCAGCGGTCCCGCCCTACCTTTCAAGCCGTCATTTTGGCTACAATTTTATTTGAAATGCGGCTAGGAGCGGGTCAGGAGCGAGCGGCGCGGCCATCGTAGCCGGCGCGCAGGCTGACGACGTTGGTCCAGCCGGAGGCGCGGAGCTGGCGGACGGCGCGGAGGCTGCGGCCGCCTTTGGCGCAGTAGATCACCACACGACCGCTGCGCGGCACTTCGGCGGCGGCGCGCGCGTCGAGTTCGCCGAGCGGGAGCAGCCGGGCGCCGGGGAGCACACCGAGGGCGGTTTCGGAGGGCTCGCGGACATCGAGGAGGAGAATCGCGCCGTCCGTCGTGGTGGTTTCTTCGTCGGCACTCGCGGGGGCAGGGGAGGGCGGCGTCGCGCAGGCGCAGGCGGCGTAGCGGGCGGGGGCGAGCGAGGTGATTGTCGGTTGCGAGCCGCAGAGGGCGCAGTCGTTGGCGCGGGAAAATTTCAGGATGCGGCTCGTGCCGGCGAGGGCGTCGTGTTGCCAGAGGCGGCCGAGGAGGGGCTCGCCGACGCCGGCGAGAAGCTTGATCGCTTCCAGCGCCTGCATCGTGCCGACGAGGCCGCAGAGCGCGCCCATCACGCCAGCCTCGCCGCAGGAGGGCACGAGACCGGCGGCGGGTGGCTCGGGGTGCAGGCAGCGGTAACAAGGCCCTCCGAGATGCGGGGCGAAGACCGTGACTTGGCCTTCCCACTGGAAAACACTGCCGTGAACGAGGGGCACTTGGGCGAGCACGGCGGCGTCGTTGACGAGGTAACGGGTGGCAAAGTTGTCCGCGCAATCGATCACGACATCGTAGCCGGCGAGCAGCGCGGCGGCATTGGTGGCGGTGATGCCCTCGGCGTGGGGGATGAGACGGACCTCGGGGTTGAGCGCGGTGAGGCGGGCGGTGGCGCTGGCGAGTTTGGGGCCGCCGACGGAAGGGGTGTCGTGCAGGATCTGGCGTTGCAGATTGTGTTCGGCGACCGAGTCGAAGTCGGCGAGGCCGAGCGTGCCGACGCCGGCGGCGGCGAGGTAGAGCGCCACGGGGCTGCCGAGGCCGCCGAGCCCGATGACGAGCACGCGGGAGGCGCGGAGGCGCGACTGACCTGCATCACCGAGTTCGGGAAGGCAGCTTTGGCGTTCGTAGCGATTCATTCGATAAAGAGAATGTAAGGAAGGCGTTGAATTATGGGCGGGCAAGGGTTTGCTCGGCGACTTGTGAGCACGAACTCAACCGATTCATCCCAGGAGCAAGACATCGAACTCGATGCCTCGGGCGTGCCCATAAACCCCACGGAGAAGCCGATGGGTTTCCTGGATCATTTGGAGGAGCTGCGCTGGACGCTGGTGAAGTGCGTGGCGGTCTTTATCGTGATGGCGTCCTTGATCGGCTACTTTATCGGGCAGTTCAACGACGTGTTGCTGTGGCCGCTACATTATGTGCAGGCGGAGAACCCCAAGCTGGTGATGGAGCTTGGCACCACGAGCATCATGGAGGGGTTTAACGTCACCCTTCAGTTGTGCGGCTACGGAGGCCTGGTCATGGCCTCGCCGTTCATCCTGATTTTCATCGGGCAATTCATCGCCCCGGCCTTGAGCAAAAAGGAGACGCGACTGGCCTTGCCGGTCGGGTTGTGCGCCTTGTTCTTGTTTTTGCTGGGGGCGGCATTTGGTTTTTTCCTGCTCGTGCCGAGCACTATTCGAATATCGCTGGAGTTGAACGAGCAGCTGGGCTTCACCCTGCGTTGGACGCCGGACAGTTACTATTCGCTGTTGGTGTGGCTGGTCATGGGAGTGGGCGTGGCGTTCGAGTTTCCGCTTTTGATCGTGCTGGCGATCCACCTTGGGTTTTTGCGGGTGGAGACGCTGCGGAAATACCGGCGGCATGCGGTCGTGGCGATTTTCATCATCGCGGCGGTGGTCACGCCGACTCCGGATCCGCTTACGCAGACGATGTTCGCGGTGCCCTTGTATGTGTTGTTCGAGCTCGCCATTCTCGTGGGCGCGCAGGTGCAGAAACGTCGCGAAGCGCGGTTGAGCTGAGCGTTGCTGATGTAGCCCCGACCGCCGGTCGGGGTTCTGGTGCATGAGCGAAAGGTATCCAGGCACCCGGACCCCGACTCCGCGGACCCGACCCTGGACCCCGACTCCCCGGACCGGACCCCGGACCCCGACCAGCGGTCGGGGCTACATCAAGGCGACGGGGACTACTTCAGGGTGGCGGCGATGCGGGCGAGGGCGGTCTCGACGTTCTCGCGGGAGTTGAAGGCGCTGATGCGGACGTGGCCTTCGCCGCACTTGCCGAAGCCGGCGCCGGGGGTGCAGACGACCTGGGCTTCGTTAAGGAGCTTGTCGAAAAAGGCCCATGAATCGGTGCCGGTGTTGATCCAGATGTAGGGGGCGTTGTCGCCGCCGACGCAGGAAAGGCCGAGCTTGGTCATGGCGGAGCGGATGAGGGCGGCGTTGCCGAGGTAGAAGTCGGTCATGGCCTTCACCTGGGCTTTGCCGGCGTCGGTGTAAATGGCGGCGGCGGCTTTTTGCACGGGGTAGGAGACGCCGTTGAACTTGGTGGTGTGGCGGCGATTCCAGAGCGCGTGGACGGAGTGTGCGCCGCCGGCGGCGTCGTAGGCCTGGAGGGACTTGGGCACGACGGTGTAGGCGCAGCGGGTGCCGGTGAAGCCGGCGGTCTTGGAGAAGCTGCGGAACTCGATGGCTACGTCGCGCGCGCCGGGGATCTCGTAGATGGAGTGGGGGATCTGCGGGTCGCGGATGTAGGCCTCGTAGGCGCTGTCGAAGAGGATGATGGCCTTGTTGGCCTTGGCGTAGGCGACCCAGGCGACGAGTTGCTCGCGGGTGGCGACCGCACCGGTGGGGTTGTTGGGGAAGCAGAGGTAGATGAGATCGGTGGCGACGGAGGGGATGGCGGGGACGTAGCCGTTGCCGGGCGTGCAATCGAGATAGGTGATGCCGGCGTAGCGGCCGTCGACATTGGCGCCGGTGCGACCGGCCATGACGTTGGTGTCGATGTAGACGGGGTAAACGGGATCCGGGATAGCGAGGCGCAGGCCTTCAGTGGCGAAGATTTCCTGAATGTTGCCGCAATCGCACTTCGAGCCGTCGGAGATGAAAATTTCGTCCGCCTCGATCGCGCAGCCGCGCGCGGCATAG
>JBEGTN010000504.1:0-7139 GCA_041179405.1 Verrucomicrobiota bacterium | reverse complement strand
GCGAAGGTGCCGAAGCGGTTGGTCGCGGTGCAGGCGGCGGTGTGGCCGCACAACGCGCAGGGGAAGGTGAACCGCGCGGCGCTTGCGGACTTGGCAAGGGAGGCGGGGCGGGGTTGAGTGGGGGTATGGAGTTAAGTCACCTTGAGCAAATTTTCGGGGCGCTGAACGAGGCGCAGGTGCGTTATCTCGTGGTCGGCGGGCTGGCAGTGATCGCGCACGGCTATGTTCGTTATACGAACGATCTGGATTTGGTGGTGGCACTCGATGAGTCAAACGTGCGCCGGGCCATGGAGGTGCTGAAGGGGTTGGGATATCGGGCCAAGGTGCCGGTTGATCCGCTTGAGTTTGCCAACCCGCTGACGAGGGCAAGCTGGGTGCGCGACAAGCAGATGATGGTGTTTCAACTCGTGAATGAGCGTTTTGCCCGCGAGCCGATTGATGTGTTCGTGCGCGAACCTTTTGACGTGGCGAGCGAGCTGCTTGCCTGTGAGTGGCTGGCGGTGGGGCCGACGCTCAAAATCCCGGTGGTATCGAGGAGGATTTTACTGGCGATGAAGCACGAGGCGGGGCGTCCGAAGGATCAGCTCGACATCGAGTTTTTGGAAAAACTGGAGGGGTTTCGTCGTGAATAAATCCGGTGACGACAACTGGACCTGCGGCGGGTGGGGCGACCACGAGCGCGGGCAATTGCTCGAGGGGGCGGCGCTTAGCTTTCGAGAGCGGCTGCTTTGGTTGCAGGATGCGGACCGTCTGGCGGCGCAGCTGGAAACAAAACGTCCGTGGGTGGATGCTGACGGCACGGTGCATGCGGTTCGTGGCGGGGAGGAAGCGTAGGGTCTATCGGGGCGTGAAAAAGCCGGCGGCGCTTTTGAGGGCGCACGCCGGCTGGGGGGATACCGATGGGAATCGAGGGCGGATCGGAGAGCGGTTTCGTTCCGATTCCGTCTCCGTCAAACACGCCGAACACAGGCAGGAATGCCTGTGCCACGACGGAGCGGACCTTAGCGCACCACGCGGGCACCGCCGCCGCCGATGGTCTTTTCGACCTCTTTGCGCGTGGCCATGGAGGTGTCGCCGGGGGTGGTCGAGGCCAGCGCGCCGTGGGCGGCGCCGTATTCGACGGCCTTCTGGGCGTCGTTGAACTCGAGAAAGCCGAATTGGAGACCGCTGGCGAAGGAGTCGCCGCCGCCGACGCGGTCGAGGATTTCCAAGCGGGGATACTTCTTGCTCTCGTGGAATTTGCCGGCGTGCCAGAGGATGGCGCTCCAGTCGTTGCAGGTCGCGGTGTGGACGTGGCGCAGGGTGGTGGCGGCGACCTTGAAGTTGGGGAACTCGGCGACGGCGGTCTCGATCATGGCCTTGAAGGCGTCGGTCTCGATGTGCTTGAGGTCCTCGGCGCCCTTGACGGCGAAGCCGAGCGAGGCGGTGAAGTCTTCTTCGTTGCCGATCATGACATCGACGTATTTGGCGATCTCGCGGTTGACCTCCTGGGCCTTCTTGAGGCCGCCGATGGTCTTCCAGAGCGAGGGGCGGTAGTTGAGGTCGTAGGAGACGATGGTGCCGTATTTGTTGGCGGCCTTGACGGCCTCGACGGTGACCTCGGCGGTGGAGGCGGAGAGGGCGGCGTAGATGCCGCCGGTGTGGAACCAGCGAACGCCGAGCTTGCCGAAGATGTGGTCCCAGTCGATGTCGCCGACCTTGATCTGCGAGGCGGCGGTGTTGCCGCGGTCGGGGTTGCCGACGGCGCCGCGGATGCCGAAGCCGCGCTCGGTGAAGTTGAGGCCGTTGCGCACGGTGCGGCCGATGCCGTCGTCCTCACGCCACTGGATGAAGTCGGTGGCGACGCCGCCCTGCATGATGAAGTCCTCGACGAGGTGGCCGACCTCGTTGTCCACGAAGGCGGTGACGACGGCGGTTTTGAGCCCGAAGGCCTTGCGGAGGCCGCGGGAGGTGTTGTATTCGCCGCCGCCCTCCCAGACTTGGAAGTTCCGCGCGGTGCGGATGCGGCCCTCGCCGGGATCGAGGCGAAGCATGACTTCACCGAGGGAGATTTGGTCAAAGGCGCAGGAGGAGGCGGGTTTGATATTCAGGCTCATGGGAAAAAGAAGGTGGAGGGATGTTGAGGGTAGGCGACGAAGGTTACCGGGGGGAAGGACGGGGTTTGGAACGCGAGGGATTTAGCCGACGGCGGCTAGCACGCAAACGACAACTAGGCGGCGGCGGCGCGCTGGCAAGGGAACGGTTTCGGAAAACGTGTGCAGACCGGCGGAAATGGCGGCAAGTTTGCCACGAGGTGGAATCAAACACGGGTCGCAGGAAAATCAGGTCCAGCTCAGGTCGGTTTTGTTGATCGGGAGGGTGCGGATGCGTTTGCCGGTGGCGGCGAAGAGGGCGTTGCAGACGGCGGGGGCCAGGGGCGGGAGCGCGGGTTCGCCCAGGCCGGTGGGGGGATTGGCGGTCTGGATCAAACGGACTTCGATCGCTTTGGGCGCGGCGCTTAGACGCAGGATGGGGTGGTCGTGGAAATTACTTTGCACGATGCGGCCGTCCTTGAAGTCGTCCGCTTGCACCCAGGCCGCGCTCAGGCCGTCGATGATCGAGCCCATCACCTGGTTCTCGGCACCACTCGGGTTGATGATGGGGGAGCCGACGTCGCCGCTCACCACTACGCGGTCCACGGTGAGTTCGCCGGCCGGTGTGACCGTGACCTCGGCCACGATGGCGAAGTAGCCGCTGTGACTGTAGAAAAAGGCGATGCCGCGCCCGCGTCCGCGCGGCAGGGCGGGGCCGTCCCAGCCGGCGCGCTCGGCCGCGTCGGTGAGCACGCCGCGCATGCGGGCGGGCGAGAATACGCCGCGCGGCGGCTTTTCAAACAAGGGGTGGTCGAGCAGCTTCAGGCGCAGGCGGTAGGGATCGGCACCGGCGGCGTGGGCCAGCTCGTCGAGGAAGGATTGCGTCACCCAGGCGAGTGTCGTGCTGCCGGGGGCGCGCCACCAGCCCATGGGAACGCCGCAGACCAGCACGCTCATTTCCTGGCGAAAGTTGGGGACAAAATGGGCGGGGAACTCGTTGCCGCTCACGCCCGCACCGCTGCCGGTCCGGCCGGGCTGGTTGCCGAAGGTCACGAAGTGATCGTGCCATGCGGTGAGCGCGCCCGTGGAGTCGATGGCACCGAGGAAGTGGTGCACGCCGCCCGGCCGGTAAAAGTCGTGCCGCATGTCCTGCTCGCGCGTCCAGATGAGCTTCACCGGCGCGGGCGTGCGCAGGGCGATGGCGGCGGCCTCGACCATGTAGTCGTTTTCGAGGCGGCGGCCAAAGCCGCCGCCGGCACGGATGAGGTTCACTTTGATCTTGTCGGGCGAGAGGCCGAGGGTGTCGGCGACGAGCTTGCGGCCGGCACCGGGGTTTTGGGTCGGTGCCCAGATTTCGAGTTCGCCGTCGCGGTGGTGCGCGGTGCAGTTCTGGGGCTCCAGGTTGGTGTGCCCGATAAATGGATACACGTAGGTCGCCTTGACGACGGTGGCGGCGGTGGTGGTGCCGTCGGCGGCGAAGACCTTTTCCACATCGCCGTCGTCGCGGGGCTTTTGGTCTGCGGGTTTTCCGGCGAGGGCCAGCGCCTGCGCGAGGAAGCCTTCCCAGGAGTCGGTGGCGTGGGGGCTTTCAGCCCAAGTCACGGTCAAGGCGTCGCGGGCTTGAAAGGCGGCCCAGGTGGAGCGGGCCACGATGGCGATGCCGGGGAGCAGGCCGTGCAAATCGGTGCCGCCCTCGAGGATGAAGGCATCCACGATGCCGGGGCGTTTTTTCAAGGCGTCGAGATCGGCCGAGGCGACCTTGCCGCCGAAGACCGGGCTTTTTACGTAAACGGCGTAGAGGAGGCCGGGCGGGGTCTGGTCGATGCCGAAGAGGGGACGGCCGGTGACGATGGCGAGGTTGTCCACGCCGCCGATGCGGCGGCCGATGATCTTGTAGTCGCGCGGGTCCTTGAGCTTCACCGAAGTGGCGGCGGGCACGGGCAGGGTGGCGGCGAGGGCGACGAGTTCGGCGTAGGGCGCGCGGCGCTTGCTGGGCGGGTGCAGGACGGAGCCCGACTCGGTGCGGCATTCCTCCGCCGGCACGCTCCAGGTCTGGGCGGCGGCAGCGACCAGCAGGGCGCGGGCGGTGGCACCGGCCTGGCGCAACGGGGTGAAGTTATTGGGGACGGCGCGGCTGCCGCCCGCGACTTGCGGGCCGTAGTTTTTGCCGAGAGGCACGGGCTCGACCGTCACGGTTTGCCAGTCCACATCGAGCTCCTCGGCCACGATCATGGGCAGGGAAGTGCGCACGCCCTGGCCGATCTCCGGGGAGTGGGCGGCGATGAAAACGCGACCATCGGGCGCGATGCGGACGAACGAGTTGAGCGTGGCTCCGTTCGCGGACGGCGCGGAGCCGGGGTGGATTTCCACGGCCCAGGCGTCGCCGGTCAGGCGCAGGTAGGAACCGAGCACAAGCCCGGCGCCCGCGAGACCGGAGCGGAGGAGGAAATCGCGGCGACCGAGGGTGGTTGCGGGTTTCATTTCGCGGCCTCCTTGCCGGCGGCGGCAATGAGGCCGGCCGCGAGTTTGATGCCGGCGCGGATGCGCGGGTAGGTGCCGCAGCGGCAGAGGTTGCCGGTCATGGATTCGTTGATCGCGGCATCGTCGGGCGCGGGATTGGTGGCGAGCAGGGCGGCGGCGTTCATGAGCTGGCCGGCCTGGCAGTAGCCGCACTGGGGGACGTCGAGGTCGCACCAGGCTTTTTGCAGCGGGTGCGTGCCTTCGGGGGAGAGTCCCTCGATGGTGGTGATACGGGCCGAGGCGGCGCCCACCACGGGGAAAACGCAGGAGCGGATGGCGGCGCCGTTGAAGTGGACGGTGCAGGCGCCGCAGAGGCCGCGACCGCAGCCGTATTTGGTGCCGACGAGGCCGAGCGTGTCGCGCAGCACCCAGAGGAGGGGCGTGGAGGGGTCGAGGTCCGCGGGCAGCGCGTGCTCGATGCCGTTGATCGTGAGGGTGAGGGCCATGGCGATGCGGGGGTGGGGGAGAGCGAAGGCGTCTTTGAGGGTAAGGGCGTTTGGTTTATTGACCAGCTTGGTCTGCCAGGCAAAGACGGGCGTAGTCCTCCGGGGTGTCGATGTCCTCGGCCGCTTCGGGTGCGGCGATGGTCGCAAACGCCTCGGGGTGGGCGCGCGCGAGTCGGCGGGCGCTCTCCGCGCCGGTCAGGACGGCCAGCTCCGGCCAGTAGGCGCGGGCGAAAAGAGCGGGGGGGCCGGTCACGCCGTTTCCATGGTTGGCGAAAACCAGCCCGCGTCCGCCGCGTGCGTGTGCTTCGCAAAGGGCGTGCAAGGTCTCCGGCGTGATCAAGGGTTGGTCGCAGAGCAGCACGAGCACGCCCGCGCAATCGGCGGCGTCAGGATCGACGGCGAGGGCGCGGACGCCGCAGGCGAGGGAGGAGCCGAGGCCGTCCGCCCAGTCGGCGTTCCAGACGGTGCGGACGCCCTCGGGCACCGGTGTGGCCTCGATCGCTTCGCGGTGGGCACCGAGCACACGGTAAAGCGGTGTGCAAGCGGCGGACCGTGCGAGGTGGCAGGCGTGGTTCAACAAGGTTTGCCCGCGCCAATCGGCGAGGGCCTTGGGGCCGTTTTTCCACCGGGTCGCGGCGCCGGCGGCGAGGATGATGGCGGCGTAGCGGTTCATAGGCGTCAGGGGTGCGAGCGGGTGTGCACGGGACCGGCGCGGTGTTGCAGCGGGCCGCCTCCGGCACCAGTCCAGGCGGCCTGGATCTCGGCAACGATGGCGAGCGCGATGGCGCGCGGTTCGTCCGCGCCGAGGTCGAGCCCGACCGGCGCGTGGAGGCGGTGGGCCACGGTCGGGTCGGCGAGGACGCCGAGTTCGCCGAGTTCGCCGAGCAGGGTTTCGCGGCGGCGGCGCGAACCGAGCAGGCCGACGTAGGGATAAGCGGCGACGAGTGCGTGGCGGAGGTAGGCGAGGTCTCGGCCGAGGTGGTGAGTCATGATCACGCAGGCGGTGCGCGTGTCCGGCGGGGCGAGCCGGGCGAGTTGTTCGGGCAACACGACCTCGGCGCGGGCGGCGGCGGCGGGCGGCAGGTCGCTTTGAGATTCCGCCGAGTGGACGATGCGACGGACATCCCACCCCATCCAGTCCGCCAGCGCGCAGAGGTCGTCGGCGTCGCTCGTGGCGCTGGCGACGAGCAGGCGCGGGAGCAGGCCGACCTCGCGAATGAGCGCGTCCGGGGCCTCGGCCTCGGTTTGGGGGGCGGTGTGAAGCAAGGTTGTCCCGGCCGCGGAGGCGGGGCGGGTAGCGACCCAGGGGTTGGTTCGCGCGGCGAGGGCGAGGGCGAGTTCGCGGAGAAAGCCAGCAGCCAGCGGCTCGACCCAGATGTCGAGGATGCCGGGGCAACCGAAGTGGGGACGGGTATCGAGGCGGAGGCGTTCGCCCGCGCCGGTGCGCAGCACGCGCAGGCCGACCTGGGCGACGCCCTCCTCGAGGCAGCCGCCGCTCAGGCAGCCGGCGTGGGTGCCGTCGGGCGCGATCAGCAGGCGCGCGCCGGGCTGGCGGTAGCTCGAACCTTCGCGGCCGATCAAGGTGGCGAGCGCGAAGGAGTCGCCGGGTTTGGCGGCGGCGAAGGCGACCAGTCGTTTCCACTCCGTCGTCACCGTGGCGAGGTTGTTGGCGCGCGTGGCGGGGGCGATCATGGGGCGGAGGCGGAGTGCCTCAGGATTCCGCTTTCAACGAGGCCATGTCGATGACGAAGCGGTGGTTCACTCCCCGTTTAACGTCGAGCTTTCATCTCGATGCGGGGCATTGGGGTGGCGGGGATCGATTTACGGGCGGGTTTGACCTGCGTGCGGCGAAGCAGATGGTGCTTGCCCATGGGTTGCTCCGTTCAGGTTGGGTCAAAGCGTTTACGCCGTTGGTCGCTGGGCGCGACGTTCGGGGTGGCGGCGATGCTGCGGGCTTCGGATCTCGGTGTGCCGGTGGAGTCGAGCGTGGTCGAACCGGCGCTGCGGCCGGCCTTGATCTGGTATTTCGACTTTGAGCATCCGGATGCCGGGCACGCCGAGGTGGAACTCGATCAGGGACCGTCCGGCACGCGGTTGCAGT
>JBEGTN010000503.1:0-7651 GCA_041179405.1 Verrucomicrobiota bacterium | reverse complement strand
CCCTGCTTTCCCGGGGGCACGCCTCGGTCATCCATCACCATGTCGATGACTTTCGCGTTTTCTCGTTCATGGACTGGATGGATTTTTCGCGCTCGAATCCGCCTCTGGAGCAGATCGACGCCGTTCACACGCCGCGCACGACGATCCGCATGCCGCGTGTCATCCTGCTGACGTTTTTCGACAAACTGCCGAGCAAGGAGCTAAAGCTGACGCGCAGCAACGTCTTCGCCCGCGACAAAGATCTCTGCCAGTATTGCGGCAAAACCTTCCCGCGCGAGGAGCTGAATCTCGATCACGTCATCCCGCGTGACAGGGGCGGCAAGACGACGTGGGAAAATATCGTGTGCTCCTGCATAAAGTGTAATTCGCGCAAGGCGAACCGACTGCCGCACGAGGCCCACATGCGCCTTATCTGCAAGCCGGTGCGGCCGAAGTGGCGCCCGGTGATCTCGCTCGTGCTGAACACCCAGCAGCGCGAACGCTGGAAGGACTTCCTCGACCTCGCCTACTGGAACGTGGAGCTGGAGGACTGAGGCGGGGAACGGCTTTTTTAACCACGGATATCACGGATAAACACGGATGGGAAAAATCATGCTTGAAGTGACGCAGCACCTCGCGGCGCGCCCACGGTCACGCCCTACCTTTGAGCCAGAGTCTAAAACAGAGGGGATTTGGTTTTAACTAAAACCGTGGCCGACATATGAGTATTTCGAGGTGGGGCGGGACCGCTGGGCCCGCCGCGAATAACGTAGGGTAGTCGCATCCAGAAACGGCGCGCCCGGCGGTCACGCCCCACCTTCAAAACCGCCAGAGGTGTGGCAACGAAGCCCGGATTATCTAGGCAACGGTGCGGCCCGTTTTCGCCACCGCACTCAGGGAGCGGACCTTGGAATCGGGCAGCGGGTGCTGCGCAGGTTCACGGGCTGTTGCTCAGCCGGATGCGCATAAAACTTTTCGCCGACGCGCCCGTGCCGTCGATCGCCTGCCCGCCTTTCACCGTAATCGTTTCCATCTCGGCATCGCGAATGACCGGGCTGCCGACGAGCCGGGTATTCAAGTCCACCTGAGTCCAGGTAACCATGTCGGTGCTTTCTTCCAAACTATAGCGGAGTGCCCCAGGCTGGCGGCGGCGGTCGAAGGAGAGAGTGAGATAACGGTGGCTTTCGACATCGACCACCTCGCTGCGCGGACCTTTCTGGGCTTGGTCACGGACCTTGGGGTTTCCGCCAAACGCGTATTCCATTAAATTAGGCATGCCGTCGTTGTCGTTGTCGTCGGTCGCGCGGGCCGTGAGGGGATCGAGTCCCTGCTGCGCCTCCCAGGCGTCGGGCAGGCCGTTGACGGCGTTGTCGATGACGACGGAGGCACTGACCGACACGGATCCATTTACGGCAACGAGTCCGTTGCCTGAGCCATTCGTCAAATCACGAACTCCGGTTTCGTCGCCCACCTCAAAGACGGCAAAGGCGAGATCTGAATAGAGAGTGGTGGTCGCGGTGGCGTTGACCGTGAATTCAACGAAGGCGAGGCGACCGTTGCCGCTGATCATCGACCTGGCGCGCACGAAATCCAGCGTGAGTGTGCCCGGGGTCACTTCCTTGCTGAAATCAAACAGCTGGCCCAGCGGTCCGGCGGTGACCGTCGTGAGCGTTAAGACTTGGGCGTCGTAGTTGAGCTGCACCCGCACAGAGGCGAGACCCGCCGCCCGGTCGAGCTCGACCGGCACCCGCAGGGTTGTGCCGGGGTTGGCGAGGTAGTGGGGTGCGCTGACCGTGTAGTTGGCCGCGTGGAGAGAGGGCGTGAACACCACGGCACCCACAAGCAGAGCGAAGCCCAGCGCGGCACGGAGCACGCGAGGAGTAAAACGGTTGGACGGGTTGGAAATAGGGGAGAGTGCCGGCATGGGATTTAGTCCTGTTCGTCGATGGGCAGACCCTCGAGCAGGCGCTTCAGAAGCACGGCGTCGGGCTGGCCGAGTTTGCCGTCGGCGTTGAGATCGCCGGCTTTTAATTCATCGGCGGTGGCGGCGCGCGACTTGGGTTTTACCAGTTGCTGGAGCAGTGTGGAGTCCGCCTCGGTGAGCAGGCCATCGCCATTTACGTCGCCAGGGAAGTAGGTGCTTTCCAGCTCCAGCGCGACCGCCGCACCGAGGTCCACAGTCACGAGAAGACCGTCCGTGGTGTAGAGCGTGGCGCTCGCCACCGAGAGCGTGCTGCTCTGATGGAGGAGGGCGCTGTTTTTCACGCGGAAGCGGAGGGTGATGAACTTGCCCGCGCCGGCGGAGATGTCCCCGGAGACTCCGTTGATCACGAGCTGGCCGCTCGCGGTGGTGGCGTTGTCGGTGAGCACAAGATCGCGCGTGAGGCCGGTCAAAAGCACAGTGGCGCGCCCTGGAGTGAGTTGCGTAGTCGGCGTGAGCACGGCGGGGTCGTAGTTGATCCGTATTTGCAGCCCGGCGCCCCGCAATCCCATGGCGTTGTCGATGGAGAGCGGCACGCGCACCTCTTGATTGGGATAGCCGTGGACCGAGCGAAGGCTCAGTCCCACGCGGCCCGCCGTCACCACGCCGGTGGAGGCCGAGGGCGCGCTCTCCACGATGCGCGCGGCGGAGTTGCCGGGCAGGAAATAGTAACTCACGCCGGTGACCCGATAGGTGTAGTCCAGTCCCGATACCACATTGGTATCGAGATAGGTGGGCAGCGGCACGATATCCGCAGTGAGGCCGGGCCAGGCGCCGGCGGCGTTGGTATCCCGGTAAACGTAGTAACCCTTGATGCGCGACTGCCAACCTGGCTGCCAGTTGAGACGCACGGAGTTTGCTCCGGCCACGGCGGTCAAACCGGTGGGACGACCCATGCGGGGATCGCGCAAGGCGATGATACCGCCGTTGGCCAGGCCGCCGAAGAAGTCCACGTCGCCATCCTCCTCCCAGTCATAGAGCGCAACCGTGAGGCCGCTGGCGAAGCCCGCCTCGGTGCCGCCCCAGACCTTGCTGCGCAGGTCGAATCCTCCGCCTGCGATGCCGTGAAATTCCCACAGCCGGCCGTTCGCGTCGGCCACGACCACGTCGGGGCGGCCGTCTTGATCGAGGTCGGCAATGCCGGCGCCGGTCGGATTAGGCACGAGTTGCCCGAGCGGATTTCCCGCCTGGGGCGTGACAAACCACGGGGCGGTGCCGGTGTTGAGATAGACTCGCGAGGAGCCGTCGGCGAGGAGCACGAGCAAGTCGGGACGACCGTCGGCGTTGAGATCGCCAAGCGCGGGCAGACTGAGCGAGGAGCCGGTGGCAAGATCGAGACCGGCGGCACCGCTCGAAAAAGCGCCGGAGGAAGCGATCAGGCGCAGCGTGGAGGTGTTGCCGCCGATCACGAGGTCGGCGCGGCCATCGCCGTTAAAATCTCCTCCCGCCAGCACCGGCCGCCCCAGCGAGGCGAGGTAGGTGGCGAGGCCGGAGAAGCCAGTGGTGATTTCGGAGAAATCAGGGTTGGTTCGCGCGCCGGTGTTTTGAAAAACACGCAAGCCGCCGGCGTGCGCGATGAAGAGGTCGCCGGTGCCGTCACCATTCCAATCCAAGACCGCCACCGAGCTGTTCGTGCTGGTGCCCAGGCCTGTGACCGAACCCGCGTTCTGGGAGAAAAAGTCGGTGAGGAGGCCATTGACCGGGATGCGATCAAGATGCTCGTAAGGCTGGAGATTGGCGGCGAGAAGCGCGGAATCGGCCCACGCCACCCCGCCCGGACCGGAGGTGTAGGTGAAGACGGGAGATCGACCGGCCTGGTAGTCGGCGAGCAAAGTGGAGCCGTTGTTATCAGGATCAGAGGCGGCGGTGTAGCCGAGCGTGCCGAGGTGGCGGTATTCCCAGGCGTCCGGCAGCCCGTCGCCATCGGTGTCGCCGGTGAAAAAGCGGGCAACCGCCTCTCGATTCGTATTGGTGATGGTGAGCGAAACCTGGCTCAAGGCCACGCCCCAGGCATCCCGTTGGCTTTGGCCGTCGATGCTCCAGTAGCCGAAGGTCGGGTCGGTGAGATTTGGCGAGGTCACTGTGGTCCCGGTGGGCACCACGGCGCTTTGATTCACCACGCCCGCCGGTTCGCTGCGGAACGTGTAGCGGGAAAAGCCCGCGAGGTTGACCGTCACGCTGGCAGAGTCATTCCAGGCCACGCCGCCGGGGCTGGAAGTATAGGCGAAGGTGGGCGCGCGGCCGGCCTCATAATCCTGCAGCAGCGTGAACCCATCGGCGTTTAGGTCGGCCGAGCCGGCATAGGCCAGAGAGCCGAGATACTGCTGCTCCCAGGCGTCGGGCAGCCCGTCGCCGTCGGTGTCGCCGGTGAAAAGATACGCAACGGCTTCGCGGTTGGTGGTGGCCATCGCAAACGACACCTTGGTGAACGCGTGGCCCCATGCGTCTTGCTGGCGCACTCCGTCGAGCGTCCAGTAGCCAAAGGCGGGGTCGCCCGCGAGATCGGTGCTCGTGATGACGGTGCCGGGCGGGGCATAGCCCGATTGGGCAATGGTGCCGGCGGGCACACTGCGCAGGGTATAGGCGGCGTAGCCGGCAAGATTGGCGGTGACGAGCGCCGAGTCCGAGGAGGAGACGCCCCCGGCGGTGGCAGTGTTGGCAAACAGCGGATGAGTGCCGTTTTGGTATTCTTGCAGGAGGGTAACCCCGTCGCCGTCGGTGTCGCTGGCGGCGGTGTTGGTCAAGGTGCCGTAGTATTCGAGTTCATACCAATCCGGCACGCCATCGGCATCGGTATCACGCGATGCCGGCAGGTAATGAGCCGTGGCCGTGGTCGCTTCGAGCAGAACAAAGGAGATGGGATTAAACGAGCGCCCCCAGACATCGCGATAGACCGTCGCCGGATAGCTGCTGTTCGTCCAGTGGGTGAAGCGATAGGTGTCGTAGTCCGCTGGTGCGGTGACCGTGCCATAAGAGAGCCCGGTATCCAAATACTGGCTGGAGGAAACCGCGCCGATCAGACTGCCCGTCGCGTCGTCGCGGGAGTCTTGGATGAAGTTTACCGTGATCGCACGCAAGGGGGCGGCTAGCAGGAAAAAACAAGCCGCAAGATAAGAAAGCTGCCGCAGAAAAGACGCCGCCGCAGGGCTACGGTTGGAACGCACGCGCACCCACCCATCGTGTCCCTTGCGGAACCCGATCTGAAACATCCTGGTTTGCCACACTCCGGTCATGATCGTTTGGTTTTTAAGCGCCTTGCCCGCTCACTCATCACGGGGCCTTGGCCTTTACTGCGACTGCATGTGTGGCCATGCAGCCTTTGCCGATCAGGGTGACACCGCTCAGTCCGGTCGGGATCGTGGTGAGGCCGTCGCTGTTGCTTCCCCAGCAGACCACCGTGCCGTCGCTCTTGAGCGCGAGGCTATGGTAAAAACCCGCAGAGATCGCGACCACGCCAGTCAGGCCGGCGGGAATCGTGGTTCGTCCGGAGCCGTTGTATCCCCAGGCGACCACCGTGCCATTGCTCTTGAGCGCAAGGCTGTGGGCAGCGCCTGCGGCAATCGCAATGACGCCGCTTAGCCCGGCGGGAATCGTGGTTTGGCCGTCGTTGTTGGATCCCCAGCCGACCACCGTCCCATTACTCTTGAGCGCGAGGCTGTGCTCAGAGCCTGCGGCAATCGCGATGACGCCGCTTAAGCCGGCGGGAATCGTGGTTGGGCCATAGTAGTTACTTCCCCAGCCAAGCACCGTGCCGTCGCTCTTGAGCGCGAGGCAATGATATCCGCCCGCAGCAATCGCGGTCACACCACTCAGGCCGGCGGGAATCGTGTCTAGACCGTCGTTGTTGTTTCCCCAGCCGATAACCGTGCCGTCGCTCTTGAGCGCGAGGCTGTGCGCATAGCCCGCAGCGATCGCGGTCACGCCATTCAGCCCGAGCGGAATTGCGGTTTGGCCGTAGCCGCCATCTCCCCAGGCGACCACCGTGCCGTCGCTCTTGAGCGCGAGGCTGTGAAAGAAACCCGCAGCGATCGCGGTCACGCCATTCAACCCGGCAAGCACATTTGTTTGACCAAAATCATTGCGCCCCCAGCCAACAACCATGGATAACCCCGTGTAAGGGCGATTCACCGCGTGCCAGTCGGCCGTCGACAACAATCCCGCTCGGGCGGTGTTGGCCGCGTAGCCCGTTTCCGTGCTGTTCGCCGGATCGAGATTCATCCGTTTTAAAAGGTAGGCTGTGCTATAGCCTTGGAGGACACTCCCATTCGCCATGACTGTATTCGAAAACACACCGCTGCTTGAATTGGCGGTGAGCACTCCGCCGGCAAGGGTGAGCGAGGTGTCCCCGTCCGCATATTGCCAGAAAAGCGCGCTTAAAACGTCGGCCTCCGCCGGCGCATCCTTGCTGATCGTCAGCGCGGGCTTCGCTCCCGCCGCCGGAATGCCGATCCAGTCAAAAGCCAGCAGGCCGCGGGCATCGCGGCTGAGCACCTCGAACTTCACCTGCCCGAGTGAGATGTTCCAATCCGCGCCCACGTCCCAGGTTAGCGTCTTGTTTTGGTTGGCGGGAATGGAGTCGCCCAGATTGGCGGCCGTGCCTTCCACAAACGTCACGGGACGGAGCACATTGGCGAAGGATCGCACCCCGTCCACAAAGGCGAGCGCGCGGACCTTCACGGTCGCGTCGTCGGGGTCGTTCACGCGATAAACCACGTCCATAAACGTCGTGCCCGGCCGCATGGCCGCCGATTGGATCACGACGCTCGGGGCAACATTACCCCACGCCGACATCACTCCGACCCCAAAAGCCAGCACCCCGCCAAACCGTTTGAGATAACTCATAAGTTTTTTAAGTCCATCAGGGGAAACCATGGCCTGCAACACACTTGCTTGCTCAGACTCTCACTCGTGAACAGCGACAAGGTTTGGTGTCATTTGCCCTTCGTTTTGCCAATTGAGCAGTCGAGCCAACCACGGATTACAGATTAGACGGTATATCACCACACAGACGCGGTGACACAGTAGGGGAACCGCTTATTTCGGAGTGAAGGAACCGCTAAATATCGCTAAAGCTCGCTAAATCCTGAACGAGACTCCGAAAAGGATTTATTTAGCGGTAATGAGCGTAATTTAGCGGTTTATCATTTCCGTCTACAGTGAATCAAGCAGGGCTGGTCAATCGAGCAGGTCTGATTTCTTTGCGTCGAATTCATCCTGGGTGATGATTCCCTTTTCGCGCAATTCATTGAGGGTCGTGAGTTCCTTGTATTTTTCGGCTTTGGTCGGCTGCTTGCTGATTTCAACAATTTTATAAACCGTGTAGCAAATAATCGCCACGACAGGGACCATGTTGCTGCCAATGCTTTCGATGAGTGTGTCCATAAATGGTATCGTTATGGTTTTATGTATGCTCTGCCAAGTCTGCCGGATTGCGAGTGCCGAGGTGAGGTAACGAAGCCCGGATGTATTTACGTAATGGCGCGGCCCCTTTTCACTGCGCTCTTTTTGTTCTGATCAGCCAAGGAGGCGGGCTCGACGTCGAAATTGAGCAGTTGCCAGGGCTCCAAACCTAGGGCGTCGGCGAGCTTTATCAGTGTGGCGAACTGAATGTTGGTCTTCCGACCGGCCTCGACCGCTTGGTAGTGCTTGTATTTGAGACCGGCGCGCTCGGCGAACGCCTCTTGGCTGAGT
>JBEGTN010000502.1:0-4722 GCA_041179405.1 Verrucomicrobiota bacterium | reverse complement strand
TCCACGGTGAAGCCTTGCTCGCGGAGTTTTTCGAGGTGCTGCCAGATGGCGACGCGGCTGACGCCGAGGGCGCGGGCGAGGGCGGCGCCGGAGACGACGCCTGGGGAGCCGTCGTCGGCGGGCGGGGCGTCCAGGAGGGTCTGGAGGATGAGGAGCTCGGAGCGTTGGGCGGGCATCGGGACGCCGCGCGGGACGCGGCGAGGGGAAGGTTAAGGGAGAAGATTAAGTTGAAGGAAAGGCGGCGGCGTCCGGAGCGGACGTGGCGAGGAGGGCCTTGAGATCGAGCGAGCGGGTGAACATGGCCAGCCCGCCCTGGGCGTCGCGCGGCCATTCTGCTTCCGGGCGATCCCGGTAGAGTTCCACGCCGTTGCCGTCGGGGTCGCGCAGGTAGAGCGCTTCGCTGACGCCGTGGTCGGCCGCTCCGTCGAGGGGCACATTGGCGGCGAGCAGGCGGCGCAAGGCGTCGGCCAGAGACGCGCGGTCCGGGTAGAGGATCGCGGTGTGGTAGAGTCCGGTCGTGCCCGGGGCGGGCGGGGAACCGCCGCGACTCTCCCAAGTGTTGAGCCCGATGTGGTGGTGGTAACCACCGGCCGAGATAAAGGCCGCGTCGCGACCGAGACGTTGCATAAGCTGGAAACCGAGCACTCCACAGTAGAAGCCGAGCGCGCGGTCGAGGTCGGCGACCTTGAGGTGAACATGGCCGATGCGGGTGGCGGGGTGAAGGGTGCTCATGGTGGCGGGTGAAGGACTGGCGGAAAAGGCTGAAAGGTTGAAGCGGAAGGGATCGGGTGGCGGAGAAGGGCTGAAGGGGTGGGGGCGGCTTGGAGGGTTTGGTGCTTTCAGTTTTTCAGCCTTTGGTCTTTGGCCTCCTGCCAGTCGAGGCCGATGTCGGCCCAGGGGGCGTGGTGGACGAGGGCGCCGGTGGAGACGAAGTCGAGGCCGAGGCCGGCGTAGCGCGGCAGGGTCTTGAGGGTGATGCCGCCGCTGGCCTCGGTGAAGGCGCGGCCGGCGACCGCTGTAATGGCCTTTTTGATACGAGCGGGCGGAAAGTTGTCCAGCAGGATGACGTCGGCGCCGGCGGCGAGCACGGCGGGGAGCTGGTCGAGGCGGTCGATCTCGACCTCGACGGGGAGTTCGGGGGCGGCCTTCTTGGCACGGGCGACGGCGGCGGCGAGGTCGCCGGGGGCGCCGAGGAGGGCGAGGTGGTTGTCCTTGAGCATGACGCGGTCGAAGAGGCCGAGGCGGTGGTTCCAGGCGCCGCCGCAGGCGACGGCGTATTTCTCCAGCATGCGGTAGCCGGGGGTGGTCTTGCGGGTATCGAGCAGGCGGGTGCGGCCGGGGCCGAGGGCGGCGACGTGGGCGGCGGCGGCGGTGGCGACGCCGGAGAGGCGCTGGAGGAAGTTCAGGGCGACGCGCTCGGCGGCGAGGAGGGTGCGCGGGTCGCCTTCGAGGGTGGCGAGGATCTGGCCGGGGGCGACGCGGTGGCCGTCGCGGACGAGGGTCTGGACGGCGGCGCGGGGGCCGTAGGCGGAGAGTATGAGTGGTAGGAGGGGGAGGCCGCAGGCGACGAGCTCGGTGCGGGCGACGAGGTGGGCGCGGCCGAGGCGCGGCGGGGCGACGAGGGTGGCGGTGGACTGGTCGCCGGTGCGGGCGGGTTTTTGGCGGAGGCCGAGGCCGGCGAGATCCTCGTCGCGGGCGAGTTCGACAAGGCGGCGGAGGTAGGCGAGGTCGAGGTCGTCCCAGGTGAGGCGAAGGAGGAGGCGGTCGAGGGCGGCGGGCATCGGCGGCACCGCGCGGGGCGCGGCGAGACTAAAGATTAAGTTAAGGGAGAAAATTAAGGGAGGGAGAGCGGTGAGGCGGTGAAACGGTGACAGAGGGCGGGTCGGGAAGGAAGCGAAAGGCGTGGGGGAGTTTTTGAACCGCGAAGGCTCGCGAAGCGGCGCAAAGGGTGGAGGGCTGAAGGGGTTGAGGTGGCGGTGGGCGGAGTCAGGTCGGTCGGACTTACTTGAACTCACGTTCAAGCCTACGGGGATAGCGGCGGAGGCCGAGCTGGAGCTCGGCGTTCCCAGGGGTGGGGAGACGGATAAAACAGCGGAGATTTGCGTCGGGGGGGCGATGCGGTTTGGTGGGCGGGAACGACAGCCGTTTCTGTGGCTGCACGGACCCATGGACTCGATTCTAACACTTGTCGTTGCGCTCCCTTGAATGGTTCCGGCAAAGAATGATCATGAAATCCTTTTTCGGGTGTTTTCCTTCGGTTTCCATCGCCGGCACCGGATGGCAAAGGGGATGCGGAGCAGTAAGAAAACGGCGGATGGCCGGCATTTTTCTGTATTCGCTTTTGGGTGTTTTTCTCGCGGGCACGCGCGGGTGGGCGATCGGCAGCGATGCGAACACGCTTCTTTTGCTTCACTTTGAAAACACCGCCAATGGTGCGGCGGACGAGACTCCGGCGAGCAGTTCCGCAGTCGCCTACGCTTCGGGAGTCACGGGGCAGGCCCTGTTGCTCAAAGACACGGCGCAACTGGAGTATCCCGTGGCGGGCAATTTCGATCCGACGCGCGGTAGCCTGGAGTTTTGGATCAAGCCTTCATGGGCCGGCGACGACAACCTCGGGCATACCGTGCTGCGGCACGGCGTAGCCGGCGGGGTGCTCGTGCTCAAGGATGGTGTAAATAACTTAAGAGTGATCTTTAACCGTTTCGCGGCCAACGGGCAGCCGGAGGTGGGCGTGGCTTACAGCATCGGGGCGTGGACGGCGAATAGCTGGCATCATGTGGCCTTCACCTGGGGTGATGGGGCGCTGAGCTTGTTCACTGATGGAGTAGCGCGGGCATCCGCGGTGATCGGTGCTCTGCCGGCGGTCCCGGAGTCGACTTTCCAGATTGGGGCCGATGGCACGAATAATTATGCGACGGCCGTGCTGGACGAATTGCGCATCAGTTCAAGGCCCCGCACTGCGGCCGAGGTCGCGCAAGGTTATGCGGAGGATATTCCAGGCGTCACTTCGATCAGTGTCACGCCATCGAGCGCCACCATCTGGGCGACATGGCGGACGACGCCGACGGTGCAGGCGGTGACCGGGGTGGGGACGATCACCGTGCCGCCGGCCCTGGTGAGTTGGGTGAACCCCGCGCCGGCGGTGGTGCAGGTGGATGGGCAGGGACGGCTGGTGGGACTCGCGAAAGGGAAGGGGGCGTTGACGGCGCAGTTTCGGGGCCAAACCGTGCCCTTCGCCCTTACGGTGCGGGCACCGGTGCGGCCTCCGGAGGAGCTGGCGATCCCAACCGAGCTCGCGACGCCGCGGGCCAACGCGATCTACGACATGCCCGTGGTGATTTTATCCTACCTGCCGACTGCGGACGGCGTGAATCTGGACACCACGGAAACCGGCGGGGAGGCCGAGTTAACCAAGGTGGCCGCCGCGAAAGCAAAAATCGCCACGATGAACCGCCAGGTTAAATTCTCGCTTTCGGAGGGGAGCCGGTTTCGTGGCTACAAGAACCCAAGTGCCCGGCCCTCGCTCGGGTATCGCGTGGTAAAAAACATCGTGGTCTATGAGCCTTTACCGCCGGGCAAATCGGACGGAGGCAGCGCCACGTTTGCCGATTATCATCAGATACTCACCCGCTTCGGCGCCGACCGATGGGTGATGGCTGGGAACGTGAAGGAAGTGTGGCTCTGGGGCTACCACACGGCGTCGATCGTCCCGGCCGAGTCCAACATGTCGAGTCCGACCACCGGGGATATTTCGAATAGTTACCGGTTCAACGACGACCTGCCGGTTTATGACCGCACGTATGTGCTTTATAACTACAACTACGGACGGTCTCAAAACGAGGCGGTGCATAATCATGGGCACCAGCTCGAAGCGATATTGAGCCATGTTTGCCAGCTTCAGGACGGGAACGACGGTCTCTTTTGGAACAGCTTCTGCGGACGCTCCAACGGCGCTTTTCAAGCGGGGCGCTGCGGCAACACGCATTTTCCACCCAATGCGACGGCTGATTACGACTACTCCCGCACCGCGCCGGTTTTGAGCGATTGCGAGGACTGGCGGCCCGATAACAGCGGCCAAAAGAAATCCGTCAGCGCCCGGACTTGGGGCTCGCTCACGTATGCCTGGCCGGTCGTGCCTGCGGGGCGGACCGAAGCCCAGTATTATGTGTATTGGATGCAGAACATGCCGGGGTTTCAGAATGGCATCCGTTCTGGCGACGAGGTCATGCGGGATTGGTGGGAGTTCACGGCGGATTGGGATGGGGCCATCCGCAAAAGCGCCGGCTTGCACAAACAGCCGAAGTGAAAATCGCCCTGCTCGGGCGCAACGTGCTCAATCAACCATTGCAGGTCCAGGTAATCGGAGACGCGGGTTGCGCCTGGGCCTATGCCTTGCAAGCGACTTCCGCTCTCACGAATTGATCGCCCGCAGTCTCTGGCTTTGTATTCAGCGGGGAGTTTTTGAACCGCGAAGGCTCGCGAAGGGCGCGAAGGGCGGAGGGGAAGAGCGGATTTTTACCACGAAAACCACGAAAGAAGGACAGGGGAGCGAATCAGATTTCTAGAGCATTTTAAAAAATGTCGTAGCCGTTCAGAGGTAAGGCGTGACCGCTGGGCGCGCCGCGTTGGCGTGGTAAATACCTGAGAGGCACGGCGGCGGTCCCAGTCCCGCGTGCGGGACCCTACCTTTCAAGCCGTCATTTTGGCTACAGTTTTATTTAA
>JBEGTN010000501.1:0-17413 GCA_041179405.1 Verrucomicrobiota bacterium | reverse complement strand
GCGCCGGGTCCAGGTCCCGCTGGGTGAGGATGGGATTCTGCGAGCCGGGCACGAAGGGCTCGGACAGCGACCGGGTGCGGAAGACGACCTGCGAGTGATCGGGGCCGGTGCCGCCCTCGGCGCAGGTGAGATAATAGAATCCGTTGCGTTTAAAAATATGCGGCCCCTCGATCCACACCGGTTGCTTGGAAATATCCACGCCGCCGTTGACGAGGATGCGACCGTTTTTCACCGCCTTGGTGGCGGGGTCGAACTCCCAGAGCCAGATCGCCCGGTGTCCGTTGTAGAGCGGCTGATTGTCAGGCGGCGAACCGTTGTGGACGACGTAGGCCTTGCCGTCGTCGTCGAAGAAAAAGGAGGGGTCGATACCGTCGAATTTGAGCCGCTGCGGCTCCGACCACGGACCGGCGGCATTCGTAGCGGTGACGTAAAAATTACCGATGCCACGGATGGTCGTGGTGATCATGTAGAACAGCCCGTCGTGCCAGGTGATGGCGGGGGCGAAGATGCCGCTCGAAACCGGCAGGCCGTCCAGATCGAGTTGCGACGGACGATCCAACACGTGCCCGAGCTGGGTCCAGTTGACCAAATCCCGGCTGTGGAAAATCGGCACCCCGGGATAGTAGGAAAACGAGGAGTTGATCAGGTAAAAATCCTCGCCGACGCGGCAGATGCTCGGGTCGGGATAAAAGCCGGCCAGGATGGGATTGTAGAAATCGTTCGACTTCACCGGAGCGTGCTCGAAGAGCGGATCGTGCCCCTCGTAGGAAAAGGAGCTAAACTCGGCCCAGCTCGCCTCGGCGGCCGTCACGGCGGCCGTCGCGGCCGAGGCGTGGCAAAACGAAGCCAGCGCAAGAGCCAGCGCAAACAATGCACCGACGGCGGACTGGATATGGCGGGGAGACTTCATGTAGGCGAAAGCAGGGACAGTTCAGGGTTTCTTGGCCGCGCTCGGGTCGCCGGTCGGCGGCGGGGCCAGATCGGTCGCGGCACGCGGGCCGAGCAACTCGAGTAAGAGCGGCTCCAACCCCCTGGCCCAGACCTCGTAGCCCTTCAGGGTGAGATGCAGCTTGTCCACCGCCATGCCTTCGAAGAGCACCCCGGCCTCGTCGGCGAGCTGGCGGTTAAGATCCAGGAAACGGATACGCTTCCCGTCAGCGAGCTTGGCGATGCGCGTGTTGAGCTCGGTGATCAGGGCGTTGCTCGCTGGGCTGTCGTTGCGCGGGAAAACGGCGGTGAGGATGATCGTGGCCGCCGGCGCCTTGGCCTGGCAAAAGGTCAGGATCGCCTCGATGCCATCGGCCGCGTCCGCCACGCTCCCGGGCTTGTCGCCCTTGCCGATATTGTTCGTGCCGGCGAGCAGCACAATGACCTTGGGATTCACGCCACCGAGCTCGCCGTTTTGCAGACGCCAGAGCATTTGGTGCGTGGTGTCGCCGCCCCAGCCGAAGTCGGCCGCATTCCATCCGTGGAAATTCTTGTTCCAGTGGGCGAGGAAGTCGGGGTAATCCGTCGCGCCCCAACGCCGCGTGATGGAGTCGCCGAGGAAGTAGAGATCGATCTTCCCCGCACGGGCCTTCTCCACCATTTGCTGGTGGCCGATCCGGCCGTGTTCGTTCCAGGGCGCGTAAGGCGCATGGACGCCGAGCGCAGACGGAGCGGCGACACGGCGGACGCGTGGACTCTCGGGCGGGCCGAGGTAGGTCGGTTTCAGCCCGCCGGTGTCGATCTCAATGCGTTGCAGGACCACGGCGGGGTCCACAAACCAGAACTTGAGCACCCGCAGGCCCGGCGCAGCCGCCGTGAGGGCGACGCTGGCCGTCCAGGCGTTATCTCGGACGGCGCGGTCCCAAGCGTTGTAGGAGCGATCCGCGAGAAAATCGACCACCTGCGGCAGTTGATCGTCGAAGGACACGGCGCAACGCAGGCCGCGCCCCGGCGTGAAGCCCTGGGTCGGCGACGCGATCAAGTTCACCGTGACCGCGCCGCCGCGCCGTAGATACACGCTGTAATCGAGCCGGGCAGAGGCGGCGTCGGGCAGGCGGCTGGCGGCGGTGACGGGAAACGCCGTCACCGCGCCGGGACCGCGACCGAGGCCGGGCAGCACCTTCCACGTCACCTCGCCGGCCGGGACGGCCCGATCAAAATGGAGCGCGTCGATGGCCACGTAACCGTCGAGTTCAAGGAAGCCCTCGGGCGCGGCGGCGGGCGCGGCGGGCACCTTGGAATAGGGCAACACGAGCTGATAATCGGCTCCGCCCGAGCCGCGCACATTGAGGCGAACCTCGCCCTCGCCCACCGGGACCTGCGACCAATCGAGACCGACCTCGACCCGCGCATCGGGACCGAGCCGGCCTTGGGCGGAGGATATTTTTACCCACGATCGATCCGCGCGGATGGTGAAGTCGGCCTCGGCGGTGCCGCGACGGTAAATCTCGATGCGACGCGTCGCGGCACCGGCTTCGGACGAAAGCGGCGGGAGACGCCCCACCCCGCCCGCGACGAGCGGGGCGGACTCACCATCGACGACGACCCCAATCTCGGCAGCGGCGGACGGCGCCACCTCCGCGAGCTCCGGCATGATGTTGGTCTTCGGACTATTCCATGAAGTGTAGCCGATCCGAATCTCGTCCATCATGTGGACCCATTTCCCGCCCGCGAAATCGGTGTTCCAGTAGTTCGTGAGATCGGCATCGGCCTGGAACAAGGCGCGGGCACGCGCGGCGAGGTCGTTGGCCGAGGCGCGGCCCTGCTTGGCGTAGAGCCGGTTGAGCGCGGTGGCCACGTGCAGCTCAGTGACATTGGCGCAGCCCCGGATGGGACTGAGCACGAGCTGGAAAAACGCATCCCGGCTCGCGACCGGAAGCGCATCGCTCAGGCGCTGGGCCCGGCGCTCAAGGTCGCGCCAGCCGGCGACCACCCGCTCCGCCTCGCGGTAATGCAGGACGCTGAACGTCTCCGCATCGAGCAACTCGGGCTTACGCCAGCCGTTGAACTTGGCGTAACCGGCGACGAGGGCGGCGGCCTCGGTTGCGTGCTCCGGACCAAACTCGCGGGCGGCCCAGATACGGAGAAACTCGTCGCAGCGCTCGGCGGGCCAGCGGGCGGGGTCCCAGGCCATGCGGAGGAAAAACTCCATCGGCACCTCCATCGGCTTGAGGTCGCCGACGTTGACGATCCAGAGGCGGTCGGCGCCGTGTTGCCAGGCGAGGTTCATCTGCTCCTGCACGCGCGGGAGCGGGTTAGTGTTCACCCATTTGTAGTTTCGCGGGCCGCCGACGTAGTCAAAATGGTAATACACCCCGGCGCCGCCGGACCGCGCCCGCTCGGCGGGGGTGGGCAGGCGGCGGATGTTGCCCCAGTTGTCGTCGCACCACAGCAGGGTGACGTCGTCGGGCACGCGCATGCCCTTCTCGTAATACTCCTGCACCTCCTTGTAGAGCGCCCAAACCTGGGGCACCTGCTCGGCGGGTTTGCCGGTCTCGCGGGCGATGATGGCGCGCTGGTCGGCCACAATGCGCTCGAGCAGGGCGACGTTGGCCGATTCGGACATGGGCGTGTCGCCGTCGCCCCTCATGCCGATGGTGGTGAGGCTCTCGCGGTCGCGATTACGGCGGATGCCCTCGGCGAAGAAGTTTTTAAGGACCTCCTCGTTTTTGGTGTAGTCCCACGGGCCGATGTTGCGGCGGGTCCACTCCTTGTGCGCCCGCAGCATGGGCTCGTGGTGGGAGGTGCCCATGACGATGCCGTAGTCGTCGGCGAGGACGGGGTTCAAGGGGTCGTCCTCGTTGAAGGCGTTATTCCACATCGCGGGCCAGAGGTAGTTGCCGCGCATTCGCAGCAGCAGCTCGAAGACCTTGGTGTAAAAGGCGCTGTTGTAGCCGCCGAAGGTTTTATTCACCCAGGGGGAAAGGGCGGGATGCTCGTCGTTGAGGAAAATGCCGCGATACTTCACAGCCGGTTCGCCCGAGGCGAAACGTCCGGGCACGATGTAGGCGACGGAGTGTTTTTTCACCGGCACGTCGGCCCACCAATACCAGGGCGAGACGCCGAGCTGGGCGGAGAGTTCGTAGATGCCGTAAATGGTGCCGCGCTTGTCGCTGCCCGCGATCACGAGCGCCTGCTCGATACCGGGCTCCGGCCGGTCAACCGTGGTGATGACGAAGCTCTCCCACTTGCCGGCGAGGTCGGAGGCGTCGAGCTTGCCGGCTTTGACCAGCGCGTCGATCAACGCGCTCTTGCCCAGCGTGCCGATGATAACAGGGCGCGCGGTGGCGGCGAGCCGCGTGGTAACGAGCTCCGGCTTACGCCCGGTCACGCGCTCGATGTCCGCCTGCAAGTCGCCGATCGCCCGCACGACGCCCTTGTGGTCGAGCGGATCGTGCCACAGCGGGGCCTCCCCCGCCCTGGACACCAGCGGGAACGCTCCGGGCGGCGCATCCTGCTCCACCACCAGCGCGACGAGCAGGCCGAGGCCGGGTTCGGCCCGCAGACACAGAGACCACGAAAACGACAGCGCGAACAGCCAGGCCAAGAGGGGAATCCAGCGGGGTTTCATTTCGGAGGAGGGGGAGCGGGGAAAGCGGAAGGAAAAGGGGAAAACGGGCGAAGGTTGGCCGCCGCACTTATCTGGAGGCGCGAGCGCCGCCGGACCGGGGCAGAGAGGGCGCGGGCTCGGTCGCGCGCGCCGGGGCCACGTTCGCGTCCGGCGCATAAATTTTGAAGCGACCGCCGGTTTGCAGCAGCCCCAACATGGTCAGCATACCGTGGTAATAGCGCCATTTCCCGGTCGGCGTGGGAGCGGCCCACAGGCGTTCGACGAAGGGGCGCGCGAGTTCGGGGTCCGAAGCCGCCACGCCGGCCGCCGCTGCCATCGCCACCAGACCGGCGCCGGGCACCGGATCGAGCAAGGTGCCATCGAGCTTGTAACGACTGCCGAGGCCGTCGCCCTGGGCGCGCAAAAAGCCCAGCACACGATCCGTGTTCCCGACCTGCCAGGCGCAGCCGCCGTCCCACGCGTGGTCGAGCGCGACAAAGGCGAGCGTGCGCCAGGCGTCGAAGCCGAACTCGTCGCGGCCCGCGCCGAAACCGGCCTCCGAATAAGGGCGTCCGTCAAAATGCGCGTATTCGGACATCAGGCCGGTTTTCGGATCGGCATGTCGCCGGAAAAAAACGCGGCTCTCCGCCGCCGCCGCCGCCCAGAAGTCCCGGTCCGCCGGAGACTCCGCCCAGCGCGCCCACAGGGAATAAAAAGCGGGCTGGTGATAGGAGGGATCGGTAAACAAGGCGGCGGTGCCGATCGGGCAAAAAACGACCTGGCGTTGCTTGCGGTCAAAGATCGCCGTGTCATCCCCGCGCTGCGGTTGGTGCAGCATCGCGCGGAGCAAGGCCTGGGCCGCGCGCGAGTAGTTGAACACGCCTTCGCCGTCGCCCCAACGATGGGCGGCGAAAAAGAGCGCGGTCGCCATCCACACCTCGCCGTCGCTCGCCGAGACCGGGTCGATCACCGTGCCATCGGGGCGGCACTGCCAGGCGAAGTAGCCGCGCTTGGAGCCGCGCTCATGCCGCATGTGGGTGTTCGCCCATTTCCAGAGGCGGTCAAACTCCGCCTTATGGTCGAGCTGCACGGCGATCATCATGCCATAGGACATGCCCTCGGAGCGGACGTCGCCGCTGCCCACGTCGGCGATGTAGGCGGTGTCGTCCGGCGCCTCGAAATAGAGCCGCTCGGTCTCGGAGTCGCCCTGCGTGAGCTGCCGCCACACGGCGTCGATGCGCGCGGAGGTCTCCGCCTCGGACTTGCCCAGCAGAGCGTGAAAAAGATTGGGCGTCGCCGCGAGCGCGCCGCCGGCCGCGCCGAGGACCAACAAGCAGGAAATCAGAATACGGCGAAGCATGGTTAAAACGACGTCAGGGTGTGGTGGCATAGCGAGCCCGACGTTCGGCGAGTTCGCGGCAGATGCGGAGATTCAGCTCCTTCTTGATCGGATAACGCAAGAGCGCCACGACTGCCAGGACGATGAACCCCGCCGGATACACGGCCGCCGTCATGCGGATGCCTTGCAGGCTGGCGGCGGTGGACTCCGCGCCTTCGGCGAAGCCGTGGGCGGCCAGCACCTGCCCGCCGATAAACCCGCCGACACCGAGGCCGGCCTTGAGCGCGAAAACGACGCCGGCGAACACGAAGCCTGTGGCGCGGCGGCCCGTGATCCATTCGCCGTAGTCGGCGGCGTCGGCGATCATTGACCAGAGCAGCGGGATCGTGGGGCCGTAGGCGGCGGACCAAATGACACCCTGCAACAGCTGCAGGCCGATGGCGTCGCCCGGGATAAAGTAGAGCCAGAGCGTGGCCGCGCCCGTGATGCAGAGACACACCGTGAAGACCCCGCGTTTGCCGAAGCGCTCGGACAGCGGCTTGGAGAGCAACACGCCGGTGATGGTGACGAGGCTGCCGATCATACTAAAGAGACCAAAGCCGACCGCCTGCACGTTGGAGAGATCCGGCTTCACCAGGTAGCCGACCGTATCGAGCAGCCGTTGCACGCCGACCGGCTCGCCGGTGCCAGCCTGCACGAAACCCATCTTGCGCACGAACTCGCCCAACGCGGCGTGATCGACGATATACTGGGTGAAAAGCGGCAGCGAACCGCCGCGCACGGAAAGCATCACGAAGATGGCGAGCGTCGCCAGGAACAGGACAACCCAGGGTCGATTCTTAAACGCGTCCGCCAAATCCTGCTTCACCGAACTGTGCTGCGCCGGGTCGGGCAGCACGCGCTCCTTGACCGAAAAAAACGTCACCACGAAGCAGATAACGCTCAGGATGGCAAAGAAGCCCATCGTGATGGACCAGCCCTTCACATCGTTCCCGCCGCCAAATTTGGCGACCAGGGGCCACGTCATGCCGGAAACGACAAAGCCCACCGCCATCACCGCGAAGAAGCGATAGGCACCGAGGCTGGTGCGCTCGTTGGTGTCGCCCGTCATCACCCCTTGCAGGGCGCAATAGGGCACGTTGTTGAGCGTGTAGCACGCCATCAGGCCGAGATAGGTGGCCCACGCATAGAGGAGCTTGCCCTGGGGGCCGCAGTCGGGGGTGGTAAACGCGGCCCAAAAGACCAGGGCGAAGGGCAGGGCCGACCAGAGCAACCACGGGCGAAAGCGGCCCCAGCGCGTCTTGGTCCGGTCGGCGATGATGCCCATCAGTGGGTCCACCATCGCATCGAACAAACGCCCGATCAAAAACAGCCAGCTCGCCGCCGCGACGCTGATACCAAACACCTTCGAGTAAAAAGTCATCTGGAAGACCATCAGGGTCTGGAAGACGAAGTTGGCCCCCGCGTCGCCGAGCGCGTAGCCGGCTTTTTCACGAAAGGAGAGTTTTTGAGAGGAATCGCTCATGGAGGACAGGGAATGCGTGGGGGAACGTGGAATAACAGAGTGGGTGGTCGCCGGAGCGGCGTCGCGGGATAATGGATACGAAATGAGGCGGACCCTACTCGGTCAGCCAGAGCCACGAGGTGACGCCGCGCGGGTAGTAGCGGCTGCCGCAGCTCACGCCGCTGGTGCTGATGATCTGATCGCACATGGCGTCGCGCCCGCAACCGGGCTGGCGTTGCCAGTCGGCGTGAACGCGGTCGCCGCCGCGCGCGACCTCGTTCATCGCCTCGGGGAAGAGGCGGCGCACGACGTGTTGGGCGATGGCGACCTTGCTGAACCAGGTGTTCGTGCTGGTGCTGCTGATCTTCCAGCCGCCGGTGCCCGCGTCGATGCACACGCCGGGCTGGAGCGCCTGCGTGATGTGGCGGCGCAACAAGGCGAGCAAAGGTCCAAAGCGACCGTCGAGTGCGGTCACGTCGTCGTGGCCGAGATACAGCGGGTAAACGAAACCCTCGACGGCGGGGAGGATGCGGGCCTGATTGCCCTGCTCAAAAACGGCGGGGAAGAACCCGGTGTCAGCCTCGAACTTCGTCGCGATGGAGCGGGCGAGCAGGTCGGCGGTGGCGCGGGCGTCGGCCGCGTCGGCGGGCCGGCGCAGGCGGGCGAAGGCCTTCTCCAGGAGCACCCACGCGCCGAGGGTTTTGACCGCGAGGTAGAGGTTGTTGCGCGCCTGCCCGAGGCTGACGTCGAGGCTGTCGTAGGTGGTGATCTCCGCGCCGTGCGGACCGCAGCGGGAGGAGTCGTGCTTGAGGATGCCGTCGCGCTTGGCGGGATGCGGGTGATCGCGGCGATGCAGGCTCTCGGCGCAGGCGAGCAGGGTGTCGCTCCGGCGGCGCAACCAGGCGTGGTCCCCGGTTTTCTCGGCATAGGTGACGGCGCAGAGCACCCAGTTCAGCAACTGCTCCATCGTCATGTGACCGAAGCAGCCGTCGAGCCCGTCGCACTCGTAGCTAGAGCGGCCGGCCGGCGTGAAGTGATTCATCACCCCCATGTCGTGGGTGAAGGAGATGCCGCCGGGGAGGAGCTTGGGCGAGCCGTTGCGCAACTGATCGGTGTAGGCGTAGCGCGTGGCGAAAAGATCCAGCGTGTCGCGCACCGCCCACGGGTGCCAGTCCAGCTCGTAGAAGAGGTGATCCACCGTGAGATCAAAGGTGTTGATCATCCGGTATTCGCCCTCGTTCACGATCCAGAGCGGGCCGTCGGCGTTCCATAAAAGCTGCGTGCTGCCCTGATAGCTGTGGATAGACTGGGCGAGCAGGAATTGCTGGTCGGCGTCGAGCTTGCTGCGCGCCAGCTCGCGATCCCGCGCGGCGGCGAGACGCACGGCGTGGGCGTGGGTGGCGAGGCCGTGGGCCAACACATCTTCCAGGTCGGCAAACCAGCGGGTGTAGGCGTAGTTCGCGGTCAAACCGGTGGTCACGACGCCCTCCTCGAAGAACCCGAGCACGAGCGGGAAACGCTTCCGCTTGCCGGCCGGCACGGTGAAAATCAAGGCGGTCTCGCCGCCGATGACGTGCAGCCCGCGGTGGTCCTTGAACTTGGGCGCGAAGACATCGAAACCCTGGCGCAGCTCGACATCGCGGCCGGCCCGCGTGGCATAGCCGTGCGACGGCCCCGCGCTAAAACCCGCCAGGGGCGAGCCCGAGTCCACCAGCGGACGCAGCGGGCGCTCGGGGTCGCCCACGCCGAAGATCAGCTCAACCGGGGCGCGCCCGGCGCGGTTGTCGTATTCGATCCACCCCGACACGACCGGGGCGAGCAGACGACGCGCGTCCTCGCGTTTCAGTTTGCGCGGATCAGGCACGCGGTCGGAAGGGGTGAGCAGGGCGAAACCAAAACGATCCGCATCCGCGCACCACGTGTCGCTCGCCGCCCCCAGGGTGCGCACGTAGTCGGCGGGTTTGAGGAACACCCACGGGGCCTCTCCCTCCTTGGGCGGTGGCGGAGTGTTCTCACCCATATACGCCGTCTCCGCCGATTGGGGCGGAGTCACGAAGGGGAGGAGGTTCCATTTGCACGCCGCCGCCGATGCCGGACGCCGGGCCGCGACCTTGCGAAATCCAACGTAAACATTTTGCCGCACTTGATGCGGTCGGCTCAACGACTGGCCGAATCCACCCGGGCTATCGACCATTCCCACGGTGAAGGACGCAAACGCGCCGAACGGAGAGTGATGGGAGTGAAAGCTTGGTGAATGCACAGGGAAATGGATGAAGACGTGAGAGACCCACCGACAGAACATCGTCCTAACAAGGCGACAGGGGGAAGTGGAGGGGGAGTGCAGGCTCTCCCGCATCTCCCATGCGCTCAAACTTACTGCCGCGCTAACAATAGACTTGATGAACGCATCGCCCCCGAGACTAATCAACCATCATGAACGCCCCCCGTCGAATCACCCTGGCCGACGTCGCGCGCGAGACCGGAGTCCATGTCACCACGGTATCCCTCGCCATACGCAATCACCCCCGTATCCCGGAGGCCACCCGCGAGCGCATCAGGGCCCACGCGGCCAAGCTCGGCTACACGCCCGATCCGATGTTACGCGCCCTCGTATCCTATCGTTCTCAGAACATGATACGAAAAAACGCCCCCACCATCGCCTACGTGACGAACTGGAAAACCAAGTGGGGCTGGAAAAAGATCACCGCGCACCCCGAGTTCTATGCCGGAGCCGAGTCGAAAGCCAGCGAGCTTGGGTTTAAGCTGGATCATTTCTGGCTGGGCGAACCCGACCTCACCCACACCCGGCTGAGTTCCATATTTCGTGCGCGCGGCATCAATGGACTGATCCTCGCCTCCCATGGCTTCGCGCTGGGCGACGCCCTCCAACTTGACTGGAGCCGCTTTAGCGCGATAAAAATTGATTATTTCCCGCATAAACCTTTGCTCCATAATGTTACGAACAATCAATGCGACATAGCGCGCCTGGCGATGCAGCGTGTCATGGGCATGGGTTACCGTCGCATCGGCTTCGTGATGCATCGCGGCTGGGACCACGCCGCAGACCACTACTGGACTGCCGGCTTCCTGGGTGAGCAGCAGAACCTGGAAGAACACGAACGCATACCCGCCTACATATTCCCCGGGGTGCAGCCGGTCGAGGGCTGGTTCAACGAATACGGCATGCCCGGCGTCGTCGAATCGAACGACTTCCTTCGCTGGTTCGAGCGCTATCGGCCAGAGGTCATCTTGAGCAAAGAGGAGTTCGTCATGCCCACGCTCAAAACCCTGGGGCTTCAGGTGCCGCGCGATGTGTCCTTCGTCGATTTGTTCCTCGAAAAACCCACCGGCGACACCGCCGGGGTGCGCCAAAATCATCGCACGGTCGGCGAGCTGGCGGTCGAGTTGCTCGCTGGTCAGCTTCAGCATAATAAATACGGAATCCCAGAAATCCCGACCACCACCTTCGTGGAAGGCACCTGGTTCGATGGCGCGACCTGCCCTCCGCTGACCCCCAAGGCCGAAACCGCCCGTCCGCGCAAAGCCCGCAAGTAACCCGACCCGTTGCCCCCGCCATACTCCCGCAAGCAGTCCCCCTTGCGGACCGGCGCAGGAAGCGCTTCATTCACTCACCTCAAATGTCCACGGCCACGCCTTCACCCACCTACATAATCGGTCATAAAAACCCCGACGCCGATTCCATCTGCTCCGCCATCGCCTACGCCGCCTACAAAGAGGCCCGAGGGTTTCCGGGATATATCGCGGCTCGTTGCGGCAACTCCAACGCCCGCATCGACGCCATCCTGACTCGCTTCCAGCACCCGCTGCCGTTGCTCATCTCCGACGTCACCCCGCGCGTCCGCGACCTCATGGTCTCCAACGTCGTCAGCGTGTCGCATGACGCCACTTGCGCCGAGGCCCTCGAGTTGATCGACGCCCACGACGTGCGCATCCTCCCCGTGCTGGCGGACGACCAACGTGTGCTCGGCACCGTATCCATTTTTCAACTCGGTGGTTTCTTCGTGCCGAAGGTCCGCGCGCCGCGCGAAATGCGCAAGGTCCACACCAGCCTCAACCACATCGTTCGCGCCCTCCACGCGAAAATCATCCACCTCCCCGAGCCTACCCGTGAAGAGGAGCTCTTCGTCCGCGTCGGCGCGATGGACATCAAATCTTTTGGCAAAGCCGCCGCCTCCGACGGCATACTCGCCGAGCAATCCATCATCATCGTGGGCGACCGTCGCGACATCCAGCTTCGCTCCATCGAGATGGGCGTCCGCTTGCTGGTTATCACCGGCAACCTGCCCGCCGAAGAAGATATTGTTAGCGCCGCCACCGCGCGCGGCGTGGCGCTTATCGTCAGCCCCTACGACACCGCCACCTCCGCCTGGCTCATCCGCTCCGCCACCAAACTCAGCCGCCTCATCGACCGCAAATACGCCTCGCTCCCGCCTGATCTGCGCATCTCCGACTTGCGCAAGAAAATCAACAACCACAACACCGCCGCCTTCATGGTCATGGGCGAGGACGGCCGCCTCCAAGGCATCCTCACCCGCACCGATATCCTCAAACCCTCCCGCACCCGGCTCGTGCTCGTTGACCACAACGAAATGACCCAGGCCGTCACCGGAGCCGAAGAGGTCACCATCACCGAGATCATCGACCACCATCGCCTCGGCTCCCTCTCCACCCAGCAGCCGATTCTCTTTATCAACGACCCCGTCGGCTCGACTTGCACGATCATCGCCGAACTCTTCCGCCGCGATGGTCTCGCGCCGACCCCTCAGATCGCCGGCATCCTCATGAGCGGCATCATCTCGGATACGCTCCATCTCAACAGCCCTACCTCCACCGAGAAAGACACCGTGCTCCTCACCTGGCTCTCACGGCTCGCCTCCATCGACTCACGCCAGCTCGCCGACCTCATCTTCAGCTCCGGCTCCGTCATCCTCGCCAACCCGGCCGAGAAGGTCATTCGCACCGATTATAAAATCTACGAAGAGGACAATGCCCGCTTCTCCGTCTCCCAAGTCGAAGAACTCGGCTTCGGTAATTTCTGGCAAAACTCACGGCAACTTCTCCGCGCCCTGGACGAACTCTGCACCCAGGAAAAACTCTGCTTCGCCTGCTTGCTGGTTACCGACATCAACACCCAGAACTCGCTCCTCCTCTTCAAAGGCGACCCCGAGATCACCGCCCGCATCACCTATTCCAGCGTCGAGGAAGGCGAGATTTTCGATCTCCCCGGCATCGTCAGCCGCAAAAAACAACTCATCCCCTACTTATCCACCTTGCTGCGCGAGCTCATCAGCGACGGCCTCACCCCCGTCCATCGCGGAGCGGCGCAAAAATCCGGCGCTTAGCCCGCCTCCCGCTTCTTCCCCGTGGGCTTGAACGTAAGTTCAAGTCCGCCGCCTGCGCCCGGCCGGAAGCAATTTGCCACAGCCCCTTGAACTCACGTTCAAGCCTACCCACCCAGACGCCGCCCCCCCCTCCGCCTGCCCTCCGTAGGCTTGAACGTGAGTTCAAGTCCGCCCGCCCGCCGCCTCGTCCGCGTGCTTGCCTCCGCGCCTCCGCCTCCCGCATAACTTTCCGTTTATGACCGCCGAGCCCACCACCGCCAGCGAGCCCACGCCCACCGCAGCTCCCGCTCTCCCCAGCGATTTTATCCGCGACATCGTCCAACAACACGTCGCGGAAAACCGCTACCCGGCCGGCATCGTCACCCGTTTCCCCCCCGAGCCCAACGGCTACCTCCACATCGGCCACGCCAAATCCATCTGCCTCAACTTCGGCATCGCCCTCGAAAACGGCGGCCGCTGCCACCTCCGCATGGACGACACCAACCCGGCCAAGGAGGACATCGAATACGTCGAGTCCATCACCGCCGACGTGCGCTGGCTCATCGCCGGCTGGGCCGACTCCATCCTCGGCCTCAAACCCCGTGGCGCCCTCCCCTCCCCCGTCGCCGACAGCCCCCGCCCCGACCTCCTCGCCTCCCCCGCGCCCGTCGCCGCCAACGCCGACCACGCCGCCACTGAGCCCTTCTTTGCCAGCGACTATTTCGAGGCCCTTTACGGCTACGCCGAGCAGCTCATCACCTGCGGCAAAGCCTACGTCTGCGACCTCACCCCCGCCGAGACCGAGGCCTACCGTGGCTCGCCCGACACCCCGGGTAAAAACAGCCCCTTCCGCGACCGCCCCGTCGCCGAGAGCCTCGACCTCTTCCGCCGCATGCGCGCCGGCGAGTTCCCCGACGCCGCCCGCACCCTCCGCGCCAAGATCGACATGGCCTCGCCCAACATCTGGCTGCGCGATCCCCTCCTCTACCGCATCCGCCACGTCGCCCACCACCACGCCGGCGACGGCTGGCCCATCTACCCGCTCTACGATTTCGCCCACTGCCTGAGCGACTACCTCGAAGGCATCACCCACTCCATCTGCACCCTCGAGTTCGAGGTTCACCGCCCCCTCTACGACTGGTTGCTGGAGTCCCTCGACCTGCCCCGCGCCCTGCCCCGCCAATACGAGTTCGCGAAGCTCAACCTCGCCTACACCATCGTCAGCAAGCGCAAGCTCATGCAGCTCGTGCAGGAGAACCACGTCACCGGCTGGGACGATCCCCGCCTGCCCACCCTCTCCGGCATCCGCCGCCGCGGCGTGCCCGCCTCCGCCCTGCGCGCCTTCGTCACCGGCGTCGGCGTGACCAAGTTCGACAGCCTCACCGAACTCGCCGTTTACGAAAACGCCGTGCGCGACAGCCTCAACACCGTCGCCCACCGCCGCCTCGCCGTGCTCCGCCCGCTCAAGCTCGTGCTCACCAACATCGCCCCCGGCGAGACCATCGATTGCACCGCCGGCAACCTCCCCGCCGATCCCGCCGCCGGCGCCCGCACCCTCGGCCTCACCCGCGAAGTGTTCATCGAGACCGAAGACTTCGCCGAGGTCCCGCCTCCGAAGTATTTCCGCCTCAAGCCGGGCGGCGATGTCCGGCTCAAATACGCCTGCATCATCAAGTGCGACGAGCTCGTCAAAGACGCCGCCGGCAACCTCGTCGAGATCCGCTGCACCGCCGACTTAAGCACCCGCGCCGGCCAGGCCAACTGCGACCGCAAGGTCAAAGGCACCATTCACTGGGTCTCCGCCGCCACCGCGATCGAAGCCGAAGTGCGCCTCTACGACCGCCTCTTCACCAAAGCCGAGCCCGATGCCGACGGCGATTTCAAGAGCCACCTCAACCCGCGCTCGCTCGAAGTCCTCACCGCGAAACTGGAGCCCTCCCTCGCCACCGCCACGTCGGCGGACCGTTTCCAATTCGAACGCCTCGGCTACTTCACGCCCGACGCCAAAGACAGCGCCCCCGGTCGCCCCGTCTTTAACCGCACCATCACCCTCAAAGACACTTGGTCGGCCAAGTAAGCCGCCCCCGTCGCTCCGCCTCCGAATGCAGGGGCGCAACTCCGGTGCCTCCCGTCCCAGCCCCCTACCGCCTCCGTCTTCTACCTTCCCTTCAACTTAATTCCACTTTTGTAATCGGATGACACAGGCGAAAATGATCGGGGAAATATCCGTGTAAGGCGCAAAAAATATTTTTCTAAACCAGAAAGACATTTTTCATCACAGAGGGCACAGAGAACACAGAGGAACCAAATGACTAAACTCCGCGTGGAAAGCTTCACCATCTCAATTGACGGCTTTGGCGCAGGCCCGAATCAGAGTCTGGAGAACCCTCTTGGAGTTGGCGGACCTGCCCTTCATAGATGGGCGTTCGCCACTCGCACGATTCAGGCGCAACTGTTCGGAAACCAAGACGGAGAGACCGGGATCGACGACGACTTTGCCGCGCGGGGCTTCCATAATGTAGGTGCCTGGATCATGGGCAGAAATATGTTCGGGCCAGTGCGCGGCCCTTGGCTTGATGAGAGCTGGAGAGGCTGGTGGGGCGATAACCCTGTATATCATACCCAGGTTTTTGTGCTCACTCATCATCCTCGTGCGCCACTCGAAATGGAGGGTGGCACGACCTTTCATTTCGTTACTGACGGAATTCACGTCGCGCTTGAACGAGCTCGCGATGCCGCCAACGGAAAGGATGTCCGAATCGGAGGTGGAGCGGCCACAATCAGACAATACCTTCGCGAGCGACTGATCGACGAACTCCATATCGCCATCTCGCCCGTCTTACTTGGTTCCGGTGAGCGCTTATTCGACGGTATCAACCTAGCGGATTTGGGCTACACCTGCACCCGGCATGTCGCATCGCAGCGAGCAACCCACCTCGTGCTAACCCGCACATGAACAGGGGGCGGTCAGCCCATGGTTTGTTGGTTGATGTGACTCTCTTTCGGCTCTTCGGGGTTTCCAGTGGGTAGCTAGCCGCAGGGACCAAAAGAGATCATGCCGTTATATAGATACATTTCGACTTCATCCATTCCAGCTCCCGCCCGCCGAACCACACCGCCCCCGCGCAAGCCGTCGCCCGCGAGGAACAGGCGCCGCATTTCGAGACCCTGCTCGCCAGTGGCCGCAAGGCTGGATAAATCAACGAATGAGTGCATTTTGTCCGTGCCCAAGCGGCTTATCCGTGGTTAGTAATCAACCTTTTAACCCTTACCTCTTATGGGACGCCAATGGCTTCACGCGAAACGCGCCGTAGTTAACAACCGCAAAGGTCAACTCGTCGGCAAACTAGTCAAAGAAATCACCGTCGCCGCCAAACTCGGCGGAGGCGACCTCGCCGCCAACGCCCGGCTCTTCGCCGCCATCGACAAGGCCAAGAAGGCCTCGGTGACGCGCGACGTGATCGAACGCGCCGTCCACAAGGGTGCCGGCACCGGCGGCGAGAAGATCGACATCTCCGCCATCACCTTCGAGGGCTACGCCCCGCACAAAGTCGCCGTCGTCGTCGAGTGCTACACCGACAACGTCCAGCGCCTCGCCCCAGAGATGCGCGTGCTCTTTAAAAAAGGCATTCTCGGCACCACCGGCTCGAACAAGTTTCTCTTCGACCACCTCGGCATCGTCGAGGCCCACACGCCCGCCGCCGCGCCCGATCTGGAGGCCGCCGCCATCGAGGCCGGAGCCAACGACTTCGCCCCGCTCACCCACGAGGAGAACGACGACATCCCCGCCGAGGGTGTCAGCGGCGCACGTTTCCTCTGCGATCTCACCGCCATCCACGCGGTCTCCGAATGGCTCAAGGCCAACGGCTGGACGATTATCACCTCCGAAATGGGCTACATCGCCAAAAACTATCCCGAGCTGAGCGAAGAACATCGCGCCGAGGTCGGCGAGTTCCTCCACGCCCTCGAGGACAACGACGACGTGCAACGCGTCTGGGCCGCGCTCAAGTAACATGCGCCGCAGACGCGGCGAAATCCCAAGGGTTAAAATCCCAAATCCTAGATCCTAAATCCCAAGGGTCGGAGTCCGGCGGTGTATGCCGCCGGACGGAATGCAGGGCACTTCGTCTTTTTAGTTTTTCTATTCCATGAACCTATCCCTCCCCTCGCGCCGCGCCGTCTTGATGATCGGCACCGTGCTGCTCGGCATCGCGCTCATCGTAGGCCTACCCTGGCTCAGCCCGACGCGAGGTGCCGAGCGCGCCTGGCAGGGCACCTTATCCGCCCTGGCGGACAACGATCTGGAGAAGTTCGGCTCGTATCTGGATAGCAACTACCACGATGGCTTCGGCCTGGACCGGGCCGGCGCGGTGGCGCTGGCGAAAACCGTGCGCGGTCAATTCCTCCTCTGCACAATTACCCGCGAGCAACCCGAGCTGGTCATGGACCCGGGCAACCACGGCGCGATCTCCCGCGCGCTGATCCGCCTCGGCGGCCAGGGCTCGCCGGTGGCGAGCGCCGCCATCCAGGCCTCGGCGACCAGCACCACTCCGACGATCTTCCGCTGGCGGCGCGGTTCTTGGAAGCCGTGGGACTGGAAACTCATCGCGCTCGACAACGCCGAGGCCGCCAAGGCTGTCGGCCAGCTCCAGCACGAGCTGAACTCGTTCGGAGCGGGCATGCCGTAGAGG
>JBEGTN010000500.1:0-14120 GCA_041179405.1 Verrucomicrobiota bacterium | reverse complement strand
TGCTCGGCCCCTTGCTCGATCTCGTATCCGGCCAAGGTTATGGCCCCTGGTTCATGGCCATGGCATTCCTCCATCCCCTCGCGTTGATAATCCTTTGGTTCGGCGGCATCGCCCGTCCCGCCCCGCCCCAACTTTCATCCCCTCGCTGATCGCCTCGCCAAAACCATTTTGTCAATCAATGATTTACAATAACATTCAGACGACCTGCGGCAGACTCTTGTCATTCTCGCGAGACTTGAGTGGTCGCCGCCGCCTGCTGCTGCCTACGCTGCTCGGCCTGCTCCTCGCGGCCGCGCCGCTCACGCTGCGCGCGCTCGAACTGCCCACTATTTTCTCCGACCACATGGTATTGCAGCAGGGCCAAGCCCTGCCGGTCTGGGGCCTGGCCGACGCCGGCGCTTCCGTTAAGGTCACGTTCGGCAAACAGTCCGTGGAGGCCGTCGCGGACGCCGAGGGTAAATGGCTGGCCAAGCTTGCGCCGGAGACCGCCAGTGCCGCGCCCGCTACCCTGCAAGTGCGCAGCGGCGGGCAGGAAGTGGTTCTCCATGATGTGTTGGTCGGCGAGGTCTGGCTCTGCTCCGGACAGTCGAACATGCAGGTGAAAGTTGAAACCAGCCTCAACGGCGACCTGTTCACGCTCGGCGGTGGCAACCCGCTTATCCGGCTCTACCAGGTTGAAATCATCCCCTCCACCACGCCTCGGTTTTCAGCCAAAGCGAAATGGGCCGCGACCGATGCCCAGAGCATCGCTAAATTCAGTGCGGCGGGTTTTCACTTTGGCACGGTCCTGCAATCCATCCTCGGCGTGCCAGTCGGCCTGGTCGGTGCCTACGCTGGCGGCACTCCGGCCATCGCTTGGACCCGTCCATCGGCTTTCCCAAAACATCCCCTCCTGATGCAGCACGTCGCCGATTGGGAGGCGGGCATGCCGACCTACACCGAGCGAAACGCCGACTATAAAATCCGCTTCGCCGCCTGGAAAAAATCCAAAGGGTTTGGGGCAGGCGCAGACGTCGATCCCTGGGCCTACGACGATGCGCCCAAGCCGGAGCTCTACGATCCCAAGGGAACCAAGCGCCCGGGCGTTTTAGCCAACGGCATGTTGGCCACCGTAGCACCCTACGCACTACGCGGCGCGATCTGGTATCAGGGCGAGGCCGACGCCGGCTGGGTGCCCGAAAAATACGACGAACGCCTCGCCGTCATGGTGGACGATTGGCGGGTTTGGTGGAGCAATCCCGACCTCGCCTTTGGTGTCGCGCAGCTGGCCAACTTCACGAAACCCGTCGCCGGGCCGTCGGACGGAAAATGGCCGCAACTCCGCGAGAGCCAGCGCCGCTTCGTTCAAAAAGATCCGCACGCCGGACTCGCCGTCACGATTGATGTCGGCGAGGCCAACGACATCCACCCCTGGGACAAGGAAACCGTCGGCCAGCGCCTCGCCCGCTGGGCGCTCACCGACATCTATAAAAAGCTAACCCTGCGCGGCGGCCCGGAACCGGTCGAGGCTACCTTTGGCGGCGGCGTTCGTATTCGCTTTAAAACTACCGGCGGCGGACTGTGGCCCTTTAATGGCGCCCCGTTGCAGGGTTTCACTTTGGCGGGCGACGACGGCGTGTTTCACGCCGCCCAAGCCGAGATCAAGGGCAAGGATGCCGTCGAGGTCAGCTGCCCGGAGGTGCCCGCGCCCCAAACCGTTCGCTACGCCTGGGCCATGAATCCGCGCGGAGCCAACCTGAGCAACACGCAGCGCCTTCCGGCCGGCCCCTTCGAGCTGAAAAAATAGTCCCTGCGAGATGTCCGCCCTTTCACCCAAATGAAACTACCCTCCTACGCGCTGGCAAAAATGCGTCATCTCGCCGCCGGACGCCTGGCCTTACTCCTCACCGCCGCGATTCTCCCCTTGCGTGCGCTCGAATTACCGACCGTTTTCTCCGATCACATGGTCTTGCAGCAGGGTCAGCCTCTGCCCGTCTGGGGCCGCGCGGACGCTGGAGCCGCCGTCAAGGTCACCTTCGGTAAACAGTCCACCCAGGCCACGGCGGACGCCGCCGGCAATTGGAAGGCGACGCTGGCACCGGAGTCCGCCAACGCCACGCCCGCCACCCTGCAAGTGCGCAGCGGTGACAAGGAGGTTCTCTTCCAAGACGTGCTGGTCGGCGAGGTCTGGCTGTGCTCCGGACAATCGAACATGGAGTTCAGGGTCCAGGAGGGCCTCAACGCCGATATGTTCGCACTCGGAGGAGGCAACCCCTTGCTCCGGCTCTATACGGTTGATCGCGCCGCCTCGACGAAACCCCGGTTTTCAGCCACTACGAAATGGACCGAATCCACCCCCGCGACTATCTCGCAATACAGTGCGGTGGGCTTTCACTTTGGCTCGATGCTTCGCAAAACGCTGGGCGTCCCGGTCGGCCTGATCGCCGCCTCTTGGGGTGCGACGCCGGCGATCGCCTGGACTCGCCCCGCCGTCTTGGATAAACATCCGCTGTTTATCGAAAACGTGGCGGAGTGGGAAAAGGGCATGAAGACATTCCCCGAGCGCTATGCCGTCTATAAAACCAAATGTGAGGCTTGGAATAAATCCAAAGGCAACCCGCCGGATGCGAAGGTGGATCACTGGACTTATAAAGACGCCCCCAAGCCGCCGCCTTACGATCCCGACGGCTCCAACCGCCCCGGCAACCTCGCCAACGGCATGTTGGCCACGGTGGCGCCCTTCGCCCTTCGCGGCGTGATCTGGTATCAAGGCGAGAACGACACCACCTGGGTTCCGGAAAAATACAACGAACGCCTCCATCTGATGGTGGACGACTGGCGTGTCTGGTGGAGCAACCCCGACCTCGCCTTCGGCGTCGTCCAGCTGGCCAACCACACCCAACCCGTCGCCGAACCGGGCAACGATGAATGGGCCACGCTGCGCGAGAGCCAGCACCGCTTCGTCCTCAAAGATCCTCACGCCGGTCTCGCCGTCGCGATTGATGTAGGCGAGGCGAACTCCATTCACCCCTACGATAAGGAAACCGTCGGACAACGCCTCGCCCGCTGGGCGCTGGCCGACGTCTATAAAAAGATTTCACTTCGCGGCGGGCCAGAGCCGGTCGAGGCCACGTTCGACGGCTCCGTCCATATTCGCTTCAAATCAGCAGGCAGCGGACTGTCGGCCTTCAACGGCGGCCCGCTCGAGGGCTTCACCCTCGCAGGCGCGGATGGCGTCTTTTACGCGGCAACGGCCGCCATCAAAGGCAAGGACGCCGTCGAAGTGAGCAGCCCCTCGGTGCCCGCTCCGCAGACCGTTCGCTACGCCTGGGCGCGCAACCCGCGCGGCGCCAATCTCAGAAACAAGGAGCGCCTTCCGGCCGGCCCCTTTGAGGCGAGCAAGGCGGGCGGTCTCTCCCCTCCCTGATATTAAAATCCACCCTCCATTCTCCCCATGAAACCTATCGTTCCTCTCGCCCTGTTTTCCCTGCTGCTCCTGCCTTGCTCGGCCTTCGCCCAGTCCTTCGTCATGCCCAAGGGCTTGTCCGAAGTTGAACGCCAGCGCTTCGCGCGCTTCGAGTCCTTCCAGATTCGTGGCGTGTGCGGCGATCGCGACCTCGAACGCCTGGCCAAGATGGGCGTCAACACCGTGCGCGGCTACACCATCCCGTCCTCCGATGTCATGCGGGCAAAACTCGATGAAGCCCAGCGCCTCGGCATCAAAATGGTGGTCAGCGAATGGATGCCTCACCACGGAAAAAACAAAAACAAGGACGGCGTGGTCTGGGACTTCGACTACAACGCCAAGGCAGACGGGATGGTGGAGAATTTCATCCAAAAGATCGAAGCCATCGGCGACCATCCCGCCATCCTCATGTGGGGCCTCGGCAACGAGGTTCACCTCGACGAGCCCTACCTCCGCGTCGTCAATCGCATGTCGCAGGCCATTCACGAACGGTTTCCCAACCACCTCACCAGCCTGACGGTGGTCAACGCCAAGGAACCGGCCATCTCCGCCATCAAGAAATTCGCCCCCGATATCGATGTGCTGGGCGTGCAGAGCTACAGCCGTGGCGCGGTGCGCGGCGCGATTAAGAAAACCGAAACGCTCTGGGGTAAACCGTTCTACATGTCCGAATTTAATACCAACGGTCCCTGGAATTTCCCCAACACGGAGTGGGGCGTGCCCCTGGACGAACCGGTCACCAAAAAGGTGAGCGACCTCAAGGAATGCTACGCCTCGATCGATGCCTCCCCCCTCTGCTTGGGATCGACGATTTTCGTGTGGGGACATTCCGCGGCCTACCGGCCGACTTATTTCAGCCTGCTGCTTGATCCCGAGCCGAACGGACAACCGAAAGCGGAGTCGTTCGACCACCTGATGATCACGCCGCAGGCCGAAGTGATGCAGGAGCACTTCACCGGTCACCCGCCCTTGGGCAACCGGGCTCCGGTGCTCTCCAAACTCGAATTTGATGGCGGCGCCAAATCTCGGCTGGCCAAGCCCGGCGAACCCATGACGGTGCGCTTTGCGGCCGATGATCCCAACGGGGACAAGGTTGAGTTCGTCACCTGGATACTCGACTCAAGCGCCCGCAAGACCACCCGCGTAGGAGATTCGTTCCCTCAGACATCCCCTGAACACGTCATCATCACCGCTCCGACGACCCCAGGCGAATACCTGCTGCTGGTCTATGCCAAGGACAACAAGGGCGGGGCGTCCGCGAGCACCCTCGTGTTCAAGGTGCCCGCCCCGGCGGTCGATACTTCGATTCCCCAAAGCGGAATCACCCAGCCCTGACCGGGAATATAATCCCCCGCGCCCCCAATTGTTACCGGCACCCTCCGCTTCGCGCACTGCATCAAGCGCAAAATCAAAAACCACCCGCTCTTTGTGATACCATCCCTGCGACTCACCCTTCTCGGTTTTCTGGCACTGACGGCCCCCGCTGTCACCCAAGCATTCACCATTCCCGATGGCTTGTCCGAAACCGAACGCAAACGCTTCGAGCGTTTCGAAACCTTCCAGATAAAAGGCGTCTGCTCTGATCACGACCTCGCGCGACTGGCCGAAAGAGGCGTCAACACCGTGCGCGGCTACACCCTGGACGAACCTGCCGTGATGCGCCAAAAATTGGATAACGCGCACCGCATGGGTCTGAAGATGGTCGTCAGCGAATGGATGCCCCACCACGGCAAAAACAAAAACAAAGACGGCTATTTCTGGGACTTCGATTACAACCAGAAAAGCGAGGAGATGATCGCCAACCTCATCCGCAAAGTCGAAGGCATCGGCGACCACCCGGCCATCCTCATGTGGGGTCTCGGCAACGAAGTGCACCTCGAGGAGCCCTACCTGCGCACCGTCAACCGCATGTCGCAGGAGATCCATAAGCGCTTTCCGCTCCACCTCACCAGCCTGACGATGGTCAACGCCAAGCCCGAACACATCCAGAAGATCAAGGAGTTCGCCCCCGATATCGATGTGCTGGGCATTCAGTGCTACAGTCGCGGGGCAGTGCGGGGCGGCATTAAAAATGCCGAAAAATACTGGGGGAAGCCGTTCTATATGTCCGAGTTCAACACCAACGGACCGTGGAACTTTGGCAAAACGGAATGGGGTGTTGAACTGGACGAAACGGTCACGAAGAAAGCGAACGACTTGAAGGATTGTTATGTCGCGATTGACGAATCGAAGCTCTGCCTGGGATCGACTGTTTTCGTCTGGGGGCATTATTCCGAGGGAGGGCGACCGACCTATTTTAGTCTGCTTCTAGACGCCAATCCAGAAGGCACGGACGACCAAGTCTCTTTCGATAATTTGCTGACTACGCCGCAGGCCGATGTGATGACCGAGCACTTCACGGGCCAGCCAATCAGGGGCAACCGCGCGCCCGTGCTTTCACAGCTGGAATTTGCCGACGGCGCAAAATCGCGCCTGGCCCGTCCCGGCGAGCCCATGCCTTTGCGTTTGGCAGCGGAGGACTCGAACGGAGATGCAGTGGAGTTCGTCGCCTGGATTATTAAGGCCAAAACCCGCAAGACCATCACGGTGGCCGGGCCGATTAAAGTTTCTTCAAACGAAACCGCTGCCGTCAACGCCCCCTCAACCCCGGGCGAATACCTCGTGATGGTCTATGCTATCGACAACAAAGGCGGCGCCTCCGCGAGCGTCCTGCCCTTCAAAGTGCCGGAGCCGATGACCGAAGCTCAGGTCTCGGCCGTTGAGACTACGAAAACACAGGCTGTTGAGGCGCAAAAACTGTGACGATGACACGGAGGCTATTCTTCGCCGCTTCGTTGGCCTGGCTATTCTCCGGCTTTCTGGTTGCCGCCATCCCCGCGCCGATCACCCCGGCTTGGACGGAGGTCGCCCCCGGCGTTTGGAAAGCCACCGTAGGCCAGGCGGACTCACTCACGCTGCTGAGTGCTGCCGGTGGCGTGCCGGCGAGCGATGCCCTCGCCCGTATGCCGCGTGCCACCTTTCCCCTCGACGCAACCGAGATCGAGGGGCGCGTCTTCAACGCCAAGACCGCCGTCCGCTTTCCGCTCGGTGGTAACGAGGACATCTACGGCCTCGGCGTGGACTTTTCCTCCATGCGCCGTAACGGCGGTGTCTTTGAACTCCACGTTGACCACTGGGATAGTAAACGCGCCATCACCGGCCGCACCCACGCTCCCGTCCCTCTCTACGTTTCAACCAAGGGCTTCGCCGTTCTGTTCGACACCGCCCGCTACCTCAAGGTCACGGTCGGCCACGGCGTCCGCCTCGCCGCCAAGGAAAAGCCGCCCGTCGTTGATCGCACAACCGGCAGAATCATGCCCTCCGAGCCGGGTGCCGTGCCGGTAAGCGCCCGGTGGGAGGCGCAGCCGCGCTCCGACTCCATCGAGGTTCTGGCCAACGCCACAGGCATGGACGTTTATGTCTTTGCCGGCCCGAGTCCGCTCGATGCCGTGCGCCGCTACAATCTCTTCTCCGGCGGCGGCGCCCTGCCGCCGAAGTGGGGCCTCGGTTTCCTCAATCGCGTGCGCACTCAATATACCGCCGCCGAGGTGCTCGCCGACATCGCCGAGTTTAAGAAACAGGGCATCCCGCTCGATATGCTCGGACTCGAACCGGGCTGGATGGATCACGCCTACCCGTGCTCTTTCGAGTGGGATAAAACCCGTTTCCCCGACCCGAAAGCCTTCCTCGCCGATGTAATAAAGGCCGGCGTCCGGGTAAACCTCTGGTTCAACCCCTACGTCGGCCCGCCTTCGACTCCGCTCTATCAAAAGCTGCTCCCCTACGCCGGCACCCACTTGGTGTGGAACGGCATCGTGCCCGACTACACCCAGCCTGAAGCGCGAAAGATTTTCGCCGACCACCTCAAGCGCACCGTCATTGATCTGAACCCGGCCGCCATCGGCGGCTTCAAAATAGACGAGGTGGACGGTTTCGATAAATACCTCTGGCCCGATGCCGCCCTTTTCCCGTCCGGCCGCGATGGCGAGCAACTCCGCCAGACCTACGGCCTGCTCGTCCAAAAAACCGTCTTCGATCTCTTCCACCAATCCAACCGCCGCACCATGGGGCAGATCCGTGGCACCAACGCGGGCGCATCGCCGTATCCGTTTGTTATATACAACGACAACTACGAGTTCGGCGGCTACATCACCGCCGTCTCAAACAGCGGCTTTGCCGGCGTCCTCTGGTCTCCCGAAGTGCGCGGTAGCGCCAACGGCGAGGATATGCTCCGCCGCACACAAGCCGTGTGCTTCTCCCCGCTCGCCCTTTACAATGGCTGGGCCTCCGATGAAAAACTCTGGTCTCACCCGGACGTGAAGGACTACATCCGCGACGCCATCGTGCTGCGCGGCCGCCTGCTGCCCTATTTATACAACACCTTTGCCCAATATCATCACGAGGGCACGCCCCCCATTCGTCCGATGCAACTCGTCACGGGTATTGACGCCGCCGCATCTGCTACTGGGGTCGGCAAACTCGACGCTACGGCCAACCCCTACGAAGTCCCCGCCGCCGCCCGCGAAGTGAAGGATCAATACATGTTCGGCGACTCGCTTCTCGTCGCCCCCATCCCGCCTGGCGCAAAGACCCGCAAAGTCCTCCTCCCGACCGGCAAATGGTATGACTTCCACACCGGGAAATTCGCCGGTGCCAACGAGACCATCGATGTAACACCCTCGCTCGCCACCATCCCCGTCTTCGTCAGGGACGGCGCACTCATTCCCATGATCGAACCCCGCCTGCACGCCCCCGTCGCCGGCGAGACGCTTGCCTTGGAGATACGCCATTACGGCGAAGCCCCCGGCCGGCTCAGCCTCTACGACGACGACGGCGAGACCTTTGACTTTGAGAAAGGAAATTTCTCGTGGACCGTCCTGACGACCAACAGGGACGCCACCGGAAAATGGGTCGGCAAAATCACCCCCGACGTGAGCGGCAAAAAATGGAGCTACGGCGAGGTGCGGTGGAGCTTCATGAACTCGCTTTAAGAAAAACCCCCCGTGAAAAATCCCCTCCTCTCGTTCTGCGCACTTGTTACCCTGGTCATCGCCACCATCCCGCTCCGCGCCCAGTGGTCGGTCACCGAAGACGATCCCCGCCCAAGAAATCCGGCGTTTCTTTACGAGGTTTTTTCGAAGGAGGCGTGGAGCAGGAGCAACTTCGCCACGCCTCAGGAAATGCAGTGGTTCCGCGACGCGAAATACGGGATGTTCGTTCACTTCGGTCTCTCGACCTACAAGAACGCCGAATTGAGCTGGGGCGTCTGCCAGGTCCGTAAAGCACCGGACAAGGGCTCCGGCCCCTATCCAGCCTCGGAGTGGACCGGATGGAAGGATGAACTTCGCCTGCCGGAGTTCGATGCCCGGCAACTCGTCAAATATGCCCAGGACGCCGGCATGAAATACATCGTGGTCATCGCAAAGCACCACGACGGCTTTCACCTGTGGGACACCAAACTCTCCGACTTCAAAGTTACGAACACGCCGTTCGGGCGGGATTTCTTAAAAGAGGTGGCCGATGCCTGCCACCAGGCGGGAATGAAGTTCGGCATCTACTACTCCCAACGCGATTGGTATCATCCCGACTACGCGCCGACCGATTGGAAGAGCGAGCGGCACCAGCGCTATATCAAGTATCAGAACGAGGCCGTCCGCGAACTTTGCACGAACTACGGCAAGGTGGATATTCTCTGGTTCGATGCCGTGTATTGGGGCGGCATGTTCACCGCCGAGATGTGGGACGCCGAAAACCTCACCCGCATGATCCGCAGGCTCCAGCCCGGCATCATCATCAATAACCGCACCAGCGTGCCCGGCGATTTCGATACCCCGGAGCAACGGGTGGGGATGTTTCAAAACCATCGCCCGTGGGAGAGCTGCATGTGCCTGTGCGACACTTGGTCTTACAGCGATACCCCGAGCAAATCCCCCAAACAACTGGTGGACACCCTCGTCGGCACCATCTGCGGCGATGGCAACGTGCTCCTGAGCTGGGGGCCCAAATGGAGCGGCGCGTTTGACGCCCGGCAAATCGCCTCCCTCGCCGGAGCGGGGGCCTGGATGAAGAAGAACGAGAAAGCCATCTACGGAACGCGCGGCGGACCATGGACCCCGGCCAAGTGGGGCGGCAGCGTCTCCCGCGACAAGTCGGTTTACCTTCTCATCAAGACCAGCCCTGATGGCAATGAATTGAAACTGGAAGGCTTGAAACCCAAAGTCATGGAGGCCCGGATACACGGCGGCGCGGCGATTCCCTTCAAACAAAGCGGAGACCTGTTGGCTATCACCCTTCCCGCCGGACTCGAAGACCCGCTATGCACGGTGATCGAACTCGCGCTGGATGCGCCGGCCACCGACATTATCCACCCCAAAAAAGGCAGGTCCATTTTCGAAGAACCCGAATACGGCGGCGTGATTTCAGACCAAGCCACGCTTAAGATCAGCTCCGCATCGAAGTGGGACAACCAAGCCAATCACGCCGAGTTGTTCACCGGCAGTTTGAACGGCGGGCAGTTCGCTTTCCACACCGAGAGCGAAGTGAGTCCCAACGCCATCATCGACCTCGGCGGCAAACACTCGGTCCGCGGCATCTTGATTCGTAATCGCGAAGGGTATCCCGAACGGAAGACCGGCGTGGTGGTTTCACTCTCGCTCGATGGCGAGCAGTGGAAACAAATCTGGACCTCATCCGACCTCCTCGACACGTGGGAAATTCCCGTAACCAGCTTCGTCGCCGGAGCAAATGTTCCCGGTAAAGAAGCCCGCTACATCAAGATCGAGCGTCGCCTGGAAAGGCCCGACGCCCTCCATCTCCAGACCGTCAAAATCTACGGTCAATAACCGCAAGTCCCATCAACACTGGAACCAATAACATCCAAGGCTTAACCATGCTTAATATTTCATCAAAATCCGGCATTCTCGCGCTGTTTACAGTCATCACGAGCTGCCTCGCTCATGCCTCCGGCTGGTCCGGGCCGACTGCTGGCGAAGCCGTGCTCTCACTCAACGGCCCCTGGCGTTTTAGCATCGCCGACCCTGCGACCGCGGCCGAAAAGCCGGCGACGTGGACCGAACTCATGGTGCCGGGCAACTGGGACACCGATCCGCGTTTTTCCACCCATAAAGGCCCCGCTTGGTATCAGCGCGACTTCACCGTGCCGGCCGATTGGGCGTCGGATGCGCGCCTGCGCCTGTGTTTCGACGCCGTCTATCACGACGCCGAGGTCACGCTCAACGGCCGCGTGCTCGGCACCCACGTCGGCGGCTATACGCCCTTCGAATTCGACGTGACCGATGCGGTGCGCCGCGACGCACCCAACACCGTCACCGTGCGCGCCGACAACACCTACCGGCGCGGTGCCTGGTGGGCGTGGGGCGGCATCAGCCGCGACGTGACCCTGCGGGCCAACTCCGAGGCTCGCATCGTTTACCAGCATGTGCGCTCCGAGCCCGATCTCGCCGCCGGCACCGCCCGCCTCTTCCTCACCTGGCGTCTGGCCAACGCCTCCGCCAAGCCGCTGAAGGTCAAGCTGTCGCCAGCGATTCACGCGCTCGGCGTGGTCGGCGCGGGCGAGACAGTCAAACACCCCGCAATCACTGCGCCGACGCTTAAAGCCACCATCCCCGCTCGCGGCACTGTGGACGTAACCACGCAAGTCGACCTGACGAAAGCGCAGGTCGCGCTCTGGCATTTCGACCGGCCTGAATTGTATTCGGCAGAGACTACGATGACCACCGGCAAACGCGTGCTCCACGCCCGCCGCGACCGCTTCGGCATCCGCCGCGTCGAGCTCGCCGCCGACGGACTTTATCTCAACGGCGAACGCATCCGCGTGCCTGGCTTTAACCGTGTGAGCGACAGCTCTGAGACCGGTAACACCGAGCCCGACGCGCTCGTGCGCAAGGACGTGGATTTGATGAAGGAGGCCGGCGCGGTGTTCTCCCGGCTCATGCACAGCCCGCACGCGCCCAACCTTCAAGACTACCTCGACGAGAAAGGCCTGATGATCATCGCCGAAATCCCCGTCTGGGGCAAAGACGACCCGCAGGTCGTGGCCAACAACCCGCTGACTAAACAGTGGCTCGCTGAAATGATCGCCCGCGACTACAATCACCCTTCGATCATCGGCTGGAGCACGGGGAACGAGATCGAGAACAACTACGACTACGTGCGGTCGATGAACGACTACGTGCGCCGCGAACTAGATCCGCACCGCATCGTCACCTACGTGAGCTACACCGCGCAGCGCGGGACGGCCAACCCGACCAACGACGGCGTGACCCACAGTGATCTGGCGATGATCAACGTCTATTCCACCTCGCCGAAAGCATTCAGTAAAAGTATCAGGAAAGTCCGCGCCGACTGGCCGGATAAACCCGTCTTCATGTCTGAGTTTGGTGTCGCACAGATCGGCGTGGGCGACGCCGCAAAAGTGCCGCGTTTCGCTGAAATCTGGGCCGCGATCGGTGAGGAGCCCTACGTGATAGGCGGCTCGCTGTGGACGTTTAACGACTACCGCAGCGATTACAAAGGCACGCCCGCCTCGGGGAATCGCGAGTGGGGGGTGGTGGATGTGAACCGCAAGCCCAAGGGCGCGTATGAAGAGGTGCGCCGCGCCTTCGCGCCGGTGAAGGCTTTGACCTTTGACGACCGCCGCGTCGTGCTCACGCCGCGTGCGGCGGGCGAGTTGCCCAGCTACACCTTGCGCGGCTATCGCGTGGAGTGGACAAATGCCGAGGGGAAATGCGGAGCGATAAACCTACCGGACATTGCACCGGGCAGTGAAGCACTAGAACTCTCGCTGCCGGCGGAGGCGGGCGTGGTGACAGCCGTGCGCCTGGTCACGCCGACCGGATATCGAACGGTCGAAGGCACGCGTTAGAGAAACTTAATTAATACGAAGTGTCCTTTGAATTTGGACTTTAAAATGTAGGCCCGACCGGTGGTCGGGCTTTTCCCGGAGACCACCCCGACCACCGGTCGGGGCTACATCGGACGAAAAGACTCCCTATTTCCGCTACGTTTTTCAGAGCCGACGAATTATTCCTCCGCCCCTTCGAGATTGAATCTATCCCATAATCGAGTCTTTAACCGTCCCTGACGCCATCAGGGCCAACTATCACGGTTTCGGTTCGGTCCCTTTGCGTATAAGGTAAAGTATCCGTGCTATTTCCACGGACTTAGCGGCATTGTGGTATCGAATAAACTTCATGTTAGAAGATATACCATACCAAATAACACCATAAGGCGAATCTATTGCTAACGATCCTGCATCGTGGGTGGTTAATGACAAGTCTATAAGACGGAACTTTAGCTCTTTAAATAGCTTCTCGTTACTGGAACGGAATCCCACTATATCACCGTCCTTTCCCTCCTTTGTATACAGATATATCGGGTCAGTTCCTTCAGTCATGAATGAGACGTATTTGTTTCCCCATCCCGATTCCCCTATTTCTAAAATCACAAATCCATATGTATCGGGTGGAAAAGCCGCCGATACCTCCTTAAAACTACTTTCTATGGAAAGAGTTTTCAGCTTATCATACTTGGTTAGCTCCGAGCGACAGGCACCTAATAAGAGGAGTGCCCAGCCAGCAATAAAGTAGAACAAAGGGATCTTCATAACGGATCATATCCTTTACTGGGTATTGGCGATAACATGTTTCCATGTGCTTTTTCCCTTTTTGCGATCTCTAACAAAGCGTCTTCGATCTCTTTTTCATACTTCCTCGCCGCCTTTTCGGCCGTAAGGCAATCGCAAAACGTGTCGGGCTTAGGCTTATAGTTTTTAGCTAGATTTGCGACCTCAATATAAACACTGGCAACATGGCGCTGTTCGTGGCCGTGGATCTGGCTGGATGTAAGAAATGTTGCCGCTGTATTTATATGTATTGTGCTTTCCCACTTAACGCTACACTTGACCTTGCCGGATGCACTAGCGCCAGAGCAGGAGGTCGGGGTGCATGAGGCAGAAAACAGCGGATCAGTGTATCCCCCTTGCCCTGGGTTATAAATATCGGAATAGCGATATACCACTGCGGCAGAGGGAGCCGTGGTGTCGCGGTCCACATCTAATAAGCCTAAGTAATCCGTCCGATTGATTGCACTGTTTCCTATCATTCCATACAGATTAACGCTTCCGTTTTCTTCAATCGGATCTCTGCTAATCCAGCGCCCTATGGACGCATCATAAAACGCGGACACACTTTGTGCTCCGAGTATGAACACGAGTGATATGATTAATAAACGGACTGTATTTTTCATGGAAATAGGTGTGATTATCTTCGATTTCTGGCCGAATATAATTCGGCGTTTAGCGCGGCCATCTCTGCTTCAATTGCGGACTCGGCCGCGCCGCTGTCGATCAAGAGCGATACGCGTGTTTTGATGCTCTGCGCGCCGGAGTAATTTGGGTGATTCGGAATCGAGATCTGGCTCAGGGCGGTAAGCATTAGGTTGGCCCGTCCCTCCGGTGTAGTCGCAGCATAAAGACGATTTGCTCGTTGAAGCATATGCAGGTTGCCTCGTGACTGTGGGAAGCGACGGTAACCCTCTGTAAAAGCAGTGATTGACTCCTGATGCTTTTGATTAGCTTGCAAGCAGGCTCCTCGTTAATAACAGGTCCATAAGACGG
>JBEGTN010000499.1:0-7202 GCA_041179405.1 Verrucomicrobiota bacterium | reverse complement strand
AGCCGAAGCCCATCGCGCCGAGGCCGAGGGAGCTGAGGTAGCGGCGGGGCTCTTTGAAGGGGTAAAACTGGGCGGCCCACATCTGGTGCTGGCCGACGCCGGTGGTGATGATGGCGTCGCCTTTGGTGAGTTCGTAGAGGACCTTGACGGCCTCTTGCGGGACGATGTGGCGGCTCTCTTCGTAGCTGAAGGGGTAGTCGCGCTTCCAGGCGGCGCACTGGGTGTGCCAGGGCCGGGTGTCGGGCGGGGTGAACTTGGCGGCGGCGGCGAGCTCGTTGAGGCGCTTGAGGGCGTATTTGATCTCGCTGGCGATGGCGAACTGGACGCGCTTGTTCTTGTTGTGCTCGGAGGTGTCGATGTCGATGTGGACGATGGTGGCCGAGGTGGCGAATTTGTTAACATCGCCGGTGATGCGGTCGTCGAAGCGCGCGCCGAAGCAGAGGAGAAGGTCGCACTGGTCAACGGCCCAGTTGCCGTAGGCGGAACCGTGCATGCCGAACCAGCGGAGGGAGAGCGGGTGATCTTCGGGGAAGCCGCCGAGGCCCATGAGGGTGGTGGCGACGGGGACGTTGGTCTTCTCGGCGAAGGCGCGCAGGTCCGCGGACGCCTCGGCGGAGATGATACCGCCGCCGGTGTAGAGGATGGGGCGCTGGGCCTTCGAGATGAGGTCGAGGATGCCCTTGAGCTCGTCGTCGCTGGCGTGGGGAAACTCGGTAAGGGACTTGTTGGCGAACTCGACCGTGGCCGGGAAAATCGGGGTGAGTTTGGCCTGCTGCACGTCCTTCGGGATGTCGATGATGACGGGGCCGGGGCGGCCGGAGCGGGCGAGGATGAAGGCCTCTTTGAAAATGCGGGGGAGATCGGCGGCGTTGAGGACGAGGTAGCTGTGTTTGACGATCGGCAGGGTCATGCCGAAAAAGTCGGTCTCCTGGAAGGCGGACTTGCCGATATACTTGGAGAAAACCTGGCCGGTGATGCAGATCAGCGGGATGGAATCCATGAAGGCGTCGGCGATGCCGGAGACGAGATTGGTGGCGCCGGGACCGGAGGTGGCCATGCACACGCCGACCTTGCCGTTGGCGCGGGACCAGGCCTCGGCGGCGAAGACGCCGCCCTGCTCATGGCGGGGGAGGATGACGCGGACCTTGTCGCTGCGGGCGAAAGCCTGGTGGAGCTCTTGCGAGGCGCCTCCCGGGTAGGCGAAGATGACATCAACGCCCTCGCGATGGAGCGACTCGACGACTACATCTGCGCCATTCATTTGGCGGCCGATTTCGGGCTGGGGGAACGTGGTGGTCGAGGCGGACGATTTCATGGAGGGGAAAAGGTTGGCGAAAAACGGAGAGCAAAGCGTCCCGTTTGGGGCGCTGGCAAGACTTATGGCAGAGGGGGGCGGAAATCGGAGGGCGGATGGCGGAGGGCGGAGGGCTGCGAGAGGACTTGAACTCACGTTCAAGCCTACGACGGAAATTATAGGGGCGGGACGCCCTTGCCTTGGGGGCGGGGGCGGGTATCCCCAGCGTATGGCAACGCGCTGGCTGGCTCCGCTCCAACCTGTCGGACGCTTCGGCGAACGAGTGCTCGACCGTGTCCTGTGCGTGCTGGGCGCGGCGGGGCTGGCGCAGGGACCGGAGTTTTTTCAGCAATACCTGCAACGGCTCGGCGGGCACCTCGACGAGGCGCGGCGGGCGCTCGCCCGCTTCGAGTTGGTGGCGAAGGAGAGCGGTCTCACGCTTGCGCAGCTCATCGAGACCACCCGCGCCCAGCCGGCGGCCCCGGTGGTGAAGCTGGGCGACGTGATCGCGGAGGCGCAGCAAAGGGTCGAGTCGTTGACTACGGCGGAGGCGGCGCTGCGCGAGGCGGGCGTGTGGGAGCGGCCCTGGGTTTTCCTGCGGCATGTGGATGCGGAGATCGCACGCGGGACGTGGGCGGTGTTCAAACCGGCGGTGCCCGTGACCACCGAGGGGCTGGTTTACGCGGTGGCGGGCATGTTGCTCGCGCTCGGTCTGTATCACCTGGGCGTCGTTTTGCCGTGGAAGATCGGGCGGGCGCGGCGGGCGGCGGGAAATGTTTCCGCGTTGAAGCCTTGCGGCGGTGGGCGGGGGCGGGTTTGGCTGGGGCATGTTTCCCGTGCATCCACGCATCGCAGTCGTCGGTTCCGGCGCGCTCGGCCTCTACTATGGCGGCCGGCTGGCGCGCGCCGGCCACGACGTGGTGTTTCTGGCGCGGGCGGACCTCGGCGCGATACGCGAGAACGGGGTGACGGTTTCCTATCCCGGCGAACGCTACACGCTCCGTCCGGTGAAGGTGGCGGCGACGCCGGAGGAGATCGGCCCGGTGGACCTGGTGATAATCGGGCTCAAGGCGACGGCGAACGAAGCGCTTCCCGCGCTGTTGCCGCCGTTGCTCGGGCCGGGGACGGTGGTGGTGAACTTGCAAAACGGGCTCGGCGTGGATGAGCAGGTGGCGGCGGTGGCGGGAGTCGCGCGGGTGGTCGGCGCGCTGTGTTTTGTGTGCGTGAATCGCACCGCGCCGGGCGTGGCGGAGTGCACCTTGCCCGGTTACATCGCGCTGGGCGAGCTGGAGGGCGGGCCGACGGAGCGCACGCGGGCGGTGGCGGCGCTCTTTACGCAGGCAGGGGTGAAAACGCAGGTGGCGGACAGCTTGCTGGCGGCGCGCTGGCACAAGCTGGTGTGGAACGTGCCCTTCAACGGCCTCGCGGTGGTGTCGGGCGTGGGGCGCACGGGCATGACGACGGATCGCATCTTGCAGGACGCGGCGCTGGAGGCGCGGGTGTGGGCCTTGATGCGAGAGGTGCAGGCCATCGCGCGGGCGGAGGGCGTGGTGATCGCGGACGAGTTTGTGGTGAAGCAGGTGGAGCAGACCCGGCCGATGGGGCCGTATAAACCCTCGACGATGGTGGATTACGTGGCGGGTCGTGCGCTCGAAATCACGCCGATTTGGGGCGAGCCGCTGCGGCGGTCGCGCGCCCTTGGAGTGGCCGCGCCGGAGCTGGAGAAGTTGCACGAGGAGCTCGTGCGGGCGGGGGCGGCGGGCTAGGCGCGCAGGCTCAGACCACCTGACTTCCGGTGAATCAGGATGAGCTGGCTATGCCGTCAAAGTAGGGGGTGCTTCCAGCTCCCCTTCGTAAACACGGGACGGGAGCAAGATGCTCCCGCTACCTTGGCGGTCTGAGGCTGAATTCGGGCAGAGGGCCGGCGGCGCGGAGGAGTTTAAGCGCGCGCTCCTCGGCGGCGCGGAGGCGGCGTTTTTTCTTCGGCTGGAGATCGTCGTAACCGGCGAGGTGAAGCCAGCCGTGGATGACGTAGCGGAGCAGCTCCTCGGCGAAGGGGACCCCGTGCTTTTCGGCGTAGGCGAGGGCGGTGTCCACTGAGACGCAGATGTCGCCGGCGTGGCCGAGGGGCTCGTCGCCCTCGAAGGTGATGACGTCGGTGGTGGTCGGGTCGTCGAGGTAGTCGGCGTGGAGCTTGGCGAGGGCGGAGTCGGTGAAGAAGGAGACGGAGAGTTCGCCGGCGGGGGCGCAGGAATCCTTACGTTTGGCGCGGAGGCGGCCGGCGCGGGTGAGGGTCGGGAGGTCGGCGGGGGTGAAGCGGAAATGGGTGTCGAGGTGGGCGAGGGCGCGGGCGAGGGCGCGGCGGTCGAGACGCAGGCGCGGGTGGCGGTTGGTGAGGGTGAGTTCGCGCATGGGTGGGGCGTCAGGCGGAGCGGACTTCATTCCACTCGTTTACTTGATTCGGACGCATCCAGATAGTTTTCGCGGCTGACGATTTTGCGACCGGACTTTTTCTCCAGTTCGCGCCGGGCGTTGCCGGCCACGGTGCCGCCTTGTTTGGCGGCAGACTTGTTTTCGGAGAACCCATGGGCGTCTTGGGTGCGGGTGATCTCCGTGGTGGCGGCCTCGCCAAGCATCGAGAAGATCAGCTCAAGATCGGTCATGTGATCTCGAAGATTTTGGCGATTGAGCCCTTTGTGGGCGGCGTATTCGGAGGGCGTGAGGCCGAAGGCTGCCTTGGAAATTTCTGCGGTGAGAATCGAGTATTCGAGTTTTTCCTTCACGCCGCGTTTCTTCCACTCGTCCGTCAACTCGTCGCGGATGGCGATGCTGCGCATACGCTTCTCGATCCATGCCTCGGAGTAGCCTTTGGCAAAGTAGAGAGCGCGGGTGCGTTTGGTGGCGAGTTCGGGGTTTTCGATTTCCTGCACGCGCTCAAAGCCGACCTTGGCGAGCCAGCGTTTGAAGGGTTCGGCCTTGGGGCTGGGGATGGACTGGATAAGGCGGAAAATGCCTTCGGTATGCCAGCAGGTCAGCTTTTGTGGTCCGCCGGCGGTGGGGAACTCCAGGGTACGGGGGGGGGCAAGTTGCCCCCCCCCTTTGGCGGAATCAGGCAAGGGGGGGGACAAGTTATCCTCCCCCTTCAGGGCGGCAGCGAGTGAGGCGTCGCGGCGACGCATATCTTTGAGGTAACCGGCGGGGTTTACTGAGTCGGTGAGGGCGGCGACCACATCGACGATGACAAACCACCACTCGTCGGCGTGGAGTGTTTTTCGGATTTCCTTCTTCTGGAAAAGGGCGATGCGGGTTTCCATGGCGGACCGGTGTTAGCCGGCTTTGGCGGGGGACTCGCTGGTGGGGTAGGAGACGCGGCCGTGGAGCATGTTAAGGAGGGTGTGGCCGAAGCTTCTTTTTATCCCGGCGAGTTCGGCGAGGGTGAGCGGGGCCTCGTCGAGTTGGTGGTCGTTGAGGCGTTCGCGGGAGATTTGTTCGATGAGCTCGGCGAGGTGTTGCGGGCTGACCTTCGGGAGGGCGCGCGCGGCGGCTTCGACGGCGTCGGCGAGGTGGATGATGGCGCTTTCCTTGAAGCGAGGGCGGGGACCGTCGTAGCGGTAGGTTTGCTGCGAGACCGGGGCGGGTTCGAGACCGGGAAGCGACGGGGTGAGGTCGGGCAGGGGGGAGTCGGAGGAAGACGTGGCGGAAAAAGCCGAGCTGGAGCTCGGCGTTCCCAGGGAGGTGGACTGGGCGAGGGAGGCGGCGAAGGCGGGGTTGGTCTTGGCCACGGGGGAACGCGTGGCGGAGACGGCCCGGTGGTAGAAATAGCGAATCAGGGTGGTGCCGTGGTGTTGCTGGATGACGTCGAGCACGGGGCGGGGGAGCTTGTGCTTGATGGCGAGGTCGATGCCGTCCTTGACGTGGGCCTTGAGGATGAGGGCGGAAAGGGAGGGGTTGTTAACGTCGTGGGGGTTGATGCCGTCGCGCTGGTTTTCGATAAAGTAGTCGGGCTTGGTGGTCTTGCCGATGTCGTGAAAAAGGGCGCAGACGCGGGCGAGCAGCGGGTTCGCGCCGATGGCGGCGGCGGCGTTCTCGGCGAGCTGGGCGACGACGAGGGAGTGGTGGTAGGTGCCGGGGGCCTCCAACTGCATGAGGCGGAGGAGGGGGTGGTTGAAATCGGTGAGTTCGAGCAGGGTGATGTCGGTCGTGCGTTTGAAAAGATGTTCGAGGACGGGCAGCAGGCCTACGACGAGGATGCCGGAGGCGATGGCGGTGAGGACGCCGGCGAGCATCTGCTTAAAAACCGTGAAGGGCGGGAGACGGTCGGCGAGGCCGAGGAGAAGAATGCAAATCGCCATGGTGAGGCCGCCGAAAAGGGCGGCGCGCACGATGCGGCCGCGTTTGCGGGTGGTGCGCACGCCGTAGATTGCGACCATCGAGGCGAGGAAGGTGAGCACGAGCAAATCGAGGCGGGCACCCCAGATGACGCTGGTGAAAATAGCGATGAGCAGGGCCATGAAGATGGCGGAGCCGGCGTTGATGAGCAGGGCGACGATGAGCGGGGCGATGGCGGCCGGGGCGACGTAGGGCAGGAGGGAGGCGGCGCCGGTGTTGCCCAGGAAATAGGGCAGGCTGCCGAGGGCGTAGGTGCCGCGCACGAGGGCGAGGTTGGCGAGGACGACGAGGGCGAGCAGGGCGAGGCGGGAATTGCTGTGCAACGTCTCGGGGTCCTCGAGGCGGATGTAGAGCAGGCTGGCGACGACCATGGCGAGCACGAGCAGGATGCGGCCGCCGAGGCGGAGGCTCTCGTCCATGGCGTTGGCGCTGTCGGCGGCGAGGGCGCGGCGGTGGGCCTCGAGCATTTCAAATTGCTCGAGGGTGACCCGGGTATCGGGCTCGATGATGGTCTGGCCTCGTTCGACGGAGATGGTGACGGGCCGGAGGTTGCGCAAGGCCTCGCGCTGGCTGGCCTCGGTGGTGGCGCGGTCGAAGGAGAGGTTGGGGATGACGCCGTTGCGGAAGAGGCGGAAAAGGGCGAGGGCGCGGTCGCGGTCGGGCTCGTCGGCGGCGAGGTTTACTCGGAGAAAAGTGAGGGCGTCGTCAAAGCTGTCGATGGGGCGGGTGGCGAGGGAGCCGTCGGGGCGGAGGACTTGGAAGAGGCGCAGGCGGCCGCTGGAAGGGCGCTCGCCGCCGAGGTAGCTGGAATCGGCAATGCCCTGTGCGTGGATAAGCCGCAAGGTGGTGAAGGCGATCTCCACGGTGGCGGCACGCGCGGCGGCGTCCCCCGTGGTCAGGAGCACGGCCAGATCGTCAGGCGTTACCCGGTAGGGTTCTCCCAGACTGCGGGAGTTAAAGGCCTCGACTTGGGCGACGAGGTAGGCATCGCGCTCGGCCGGTGGCAGGGAGGGGAGTTTCTCCAAGTTGCCGAGGAGCTCGGTGAAATGCAGCTCGAAGAGACGCAGCGGCTCGGGATTGAGGCGATAAACAGGCGGCACGCGGTCGTTCATCTGCTCGCGCAGCGCGCGGGTTTTTTGATCGCTCTCGTAGTTGAACGGCAGGGCGGCGACGATGCGGACGGGGGCGATCTGGTTGGGGAGGACGGGCAGGGTGCGGTTGGTGACGCCCACGAAGCTCACGAGCACGATGGCGGCGACGGTCGCGATGAAGAGCAGCGAAGCGATGAAGCGGCTCGACTCCAGCGCGGGCGCGAGCTGGGCGGTGTCGAGGGTGAGACGTCGCCGAGGCGCGGAAGGCGCGCGGAACCGGTCGATAAATTCTGCGAGTTTACCCATGTCAGTGCGAGTTGAGAGAAGCGGTTAAGCGAGTGAGCCCGGCGGGGGACGCATCAGGCGGAGGTGGCGTGGATCGGGTCTTTGTAGCGCTCGTAGGCTTCGATGATTTTGAGCACGAGGGG
>JBEGTN010000498.1:0-3616 GCA_041179405.1 Verrucomicrobiota bacterium | reverse complement strand
TCCCGAGCTCGGCCCCGGCGGCGGGCATTCGTTGGCGGAACAAACGACGGCGCTGGCGGCTAAAAAAGAGACTGAGCAGGCTTGGGCGAACGGTATCAGACAAACCCAGTTCGATCGCGCCCTGCAACACTGGGGCGACGAGGGCCTGACCGCCGTGGGGTCTTGGTTGCGTGGTGACACGAACCCCTTCAAGGCCCTGTGCGGCGACTTTGTGTGCTTTGAAGCGGAAGGCTCTCAGGGTAATTTTCGCTTGGACCGCACTTCGGATTTTGGCCGGGGTTCCACGCCCTCCACGAGAGTCACGGTGCGGGCGCTATTTTCACGCGGCCACATACCGCTTACCATCGTCATCACCCAAGGCCGGGTGACCGCGCCCGGCCTGACCACCGTGGGAACCCCCGTCATTGACGGGCCGATCAATTTGCGCGCGGGGGCAAGGATCCTCGTCTTGCACCCGGACCTCTGCCTGCCGGATGATTTCCAATTGGAAAACACGCTGAAATCCCTGGCCGAGGAGGGCGAAGCCATGCTCGCGCGGTCATACCAACTGACGGTGTTGCGGAAGCAACACGCCATCGTCCGCATGGCCGCCAACGGCCCGGTCGCCGACGGCGGTGACGGCGACAAAATACTCGTGGAGCAGCTGGCCGAATGGCAGCGCCACCCCTGCACGCTGGAGCTGCGCGCCGACCACACGCTCGCCATTTCCAATTACCCCCGGCTGGGCGACGCGCGGCAGTTTGTCACCGTCTCGGGCACCTGGTCGTTGAGCGCCCAACGCGAGCGGGGCAACGTGCAGTTCCAGCTTTCCGTCAACGGCGGGAGCGAGGTGAAACCGCGAAGCGCGGCGTGCGATTTATTCTACCCGAACCACTTCAACCCCTATGCTCGTCACTCCCCCGAGGTGAACCTGCTTTGCCGCGACGAAGCGGGCGGACAACTGGAACTCTGGTTCAAGGCGACCCCGGCAACTCCGCCTTCAGACCGGGTAATCAACCCGTATTTCGTCAGCCGCCCGTCGTCCAATCGTCCGCCCAACTGGGACACCGCGATCCACGACAGTCCCCGTGCGGTCGCGCCGACGGAACCCACCGGCCTTGACCCGAACTCGGTGGAGAACCTGCAACGGGTGGTCGCAACACGCCGGGAACAATTCGGCAACGAAAGCACGGACCTGGCGGACACGCTCGGCTTGTTGTCCAGCGTGCTGCGCGACCAAGGCAAATTAACCGAGGCGGAGGCTGCGCGCCGAGAAAATCTGGCCATCCGTCTCAAGGCGCTCGGCTCCGAACACCCCCGCGTTGCCCTGTCCTATGAATCGCTGGGCACGATTCTCCAGCTCGAGGGCAAACTCGACGAGGCGGAAAAGTCCATGCGCGAGGCGCTGGCCATCCGGCGAAAAGCTTTTGGCGATGAAAGCCCACAGGTGCGCGACACGCTCGCGCGCTTGACGGAAATCCAGCAGCTCGCCGCAAAAGCAGACGGCCATCGAGCCCATCGGCACTAAAGCGCGCGGTGGTCGAAGAGGGATTTGGTATGGCGCGAAGCAGGCGACGCGGCAAACCTCCCCGCCCACCCCCATGAATCGCAAATTCTTCGTTCTCGCCCTCGCCGCAGCCCTCGCCAGTTCGCTGCCTCTCTTCGCCCAAGCGCCCGGCACCGTGCTTGGCGACGCGATCGACCCGAGCGTAGATTTCACCAAAGTGGAGTCGGTCTATTTCCAGGCGGACAACCTGACCGCGTTCGACGCCGCCACCGGCGCGGGTTCGCTGGAGTGGAAACGCAACGCACGGCAGGCCGTCGCGCAGTTTCAAATGGTCGCGCGCGGTTTCGTGGGCGCGAAGAAGAACGAGTTCCCCGGCTCGCAATACGACGAGAACCCCGCCCTCCCCTTCCAGCTCTCCTTCGTCAGCCCGCGCACCATCCGGCTGCGGATGAGCTCGCGGAACTTCCCCTTGCGCGACGAAGCGTCGCTGATGCTCGCGGGCGCGGTGCCGTCGGACAAATCCTGGCGCACCGAGGAGTCGGGCAACACAATCACCTACACCAGCGCCGCCGCCACCGTGCGCGTGACCAGGAAGCCCTGGAGCGTGGAGATCCGCGACGCGGCGGGCAAACTCGTGACCCACACCCTGCGCGAGAACGAGCGGCACACCTTTTCGCACTGGCCGACGACGGCGTTTGTGCGGCGGGCGGAGGACCTGGGACGCAGCACGGCGGCGACTTTCGCGCTGGCGCACGACGAAAAGATTTTCGGCTGCGGTGAATCGTTCACCCGGCTCGACAAACGCGGACAGAAAGTCGTGTGCTGGACCCAGGACGGCATGGGCGTGCAAACGGAGAAGATGTATAAACCCGTGCCCTTTTATCTCAGTAGCGCGGGCTACGGCGTATTTGTGCATACCACCGCGCCGGTGACCTTCGATTTCGGCCGCACCTTCGATGAGTTCGGCACGATCTACAACGGCGACGAGCTGATGGACCTGTTCATCTTCGTCGGCGGCCCGAAGGAGATTTTGTCCGAATACACCGCGCTCACCGGACGCAGCCCCATGCCGCCGGTGTGGTCCTTCGGCCTGTGGATGAGCCGCATCACCTACAAGAGCGAGACGGAGACGCGCGAGGTGGCGGCGAAGCTGCGCGCGAACAAAATCCCCTGCGACGTCATCCACCTCGACACCGGCTGGTTCGAGACCGACTGGCAATGCGACTACAAGTTCTCTCCCAATCGCTTCACCGACCCGGCCAAGATGCTCGCCGACCTGAAGCGCGACGGCTTTCGCGTGAGCCTCTGGCAGTATCCCTACTTCACCAGCAAGAACGCCCTCTTCGCCGAGTTGGTAAATCAAGGCCTCTGCGTGCGCGACGACGGCGGACGCCTCCCCGCCGACGACGCCGTGGTGGATTTCAGCAACCCTGCCGCCACGAAATGGTATCAGGAAAAACTCGCCGGCCTGCTGAAACTCGGCGTGAGCGCGATTAAAACCGACTTTGGCGAAGGCGCGCCGACCAAGGGAATCTACGCCTCGGGCCGCACCGGTTACTACGAGCACAACGCGTATCCGCTGCGCTACCAGCAGGCGGCGGCGGACATCACCAAGGAAATCACCGGCGACACCATCCTTTGGTCGCGCGCGGCCTGGGCGGGCGCGCAGCGCAATCCGCTGCACTGGGGTGGCGACGCGGAAAACAGCGACTCGGCGATGGCGGCGGAGCTGCGCGGCGGGCTGTCGTTCGGCCTGAGTGGCTTCACCTACTGGAGCCACGACGTGGGCGGTTTTGTCGATAAAGCGCCACGCGAGCTCTATCGCCGCTGGCTCGCCTGGGGCGTGCTGACCTCGCACACGCGTTGTCACGGCGCACCGCCGCGCGAACCTTGGGCTTACGACGAGGCGTTCATGAACGATTTCCGCCGCGCGGTGGAGCTGAAATACACGCTCATGCCCTACGTCCTCGCCCAGGCGAAGGAATCCTCGGCAAACGGCTGGCCGATGTTGCGGGCGCTGTTTTTTGAATTCCCGAACGACGCCGCATCGTGGCTGGTGGACGACGAATACTTCTTCGGTCACGACTTGCTGGTCGCTCCGTTCTTCGACGACAGCGGCTCCCGCAAAGT
>JBEGTN010000497.1:0-2558 GCA_041179405.1 Verrucomicrobiota bacterium | reverse complement strand
TGTTTAACCTCAAGTTCACCTTTTCAGGGGGCGAGACCCCCTCGGGCGAGGCGCCGACCGAGCCCGAGCCCACGATCGGAGCCTGATTCTGAGTGGCGTTCAATGGCGGGTTGAAGGATTGGGGTCGTCGCAAGCGACTCGCCTTGCTCCAGTCGGCTCCAATCGAGCGTCGCCACGCCGCTCCCGGTTTCCCGCTTACGCTTACTTGCCAGCGGCGGCAAACCCGCTTCACCTTCCCTGAATGTTCACCCGACGTCAGTTGATTTCATTGTTCTGTCTGTTGTTCGCGGGGCTCGCCGCTGGCGGATGCGCCTCGAGCTCCAAGAAAAAAGACTACCCCATTTCGGTGGTGCGTTTCATGATCGAAGCCACTGCCCAGGAAAACGGCGGCTTGGTGCGCTTGCCGCAAAGCGCCGTCGCCATTTCGATCGCGCCCAAGACTTTTTTCACCGAATATGACATCGTGCGGTGCGATGTGGTCGACAACGAGCTCGGTAAAAGTCTCGTGTTCCAGTTCACCGAGGACGCCTCGCGGGATCTCTACCGCTTCACCGCGACCAACCAGGGCAAACGCATCGTCGTCGTGCTGAATGGCACGGCCATCGGCGCCCAGCGTATCGTGAGTCCAAATATGCAGGGCTACCTGGTCATGTATGTCGAAATACCTGAAACGGAGCTGATCACCCTGGCGAAGAACATCACGTTGACCTCGACGGACGCCCGTAAGGACGCCGCCAAAGCCAAGAAATGAGGGAGTTGAGCGCTGGGTGTTGGCCGCTTGTTTTACTGATGGCGCTTGGTCTCATCGGACTGAGCGGCTGCGACGATGCCGCTCCTCCGCGCAAGGCCCAGCCCGGGGCGCAGACCAAGACCGCCGGGGCATCGACCGCGTCCCGGCCCGCCGCAGCGGCGGGCGCCCCGGCGCGGGTGGAGTTTATCTGGCCGACTCCGAATCAGGCCTTCGCCGAAGGTCGCGACATCTCGGCCTTTATTCAGCCGACCGCGTCCGGTGAACCTCGCTCCGGCCTGTTTGGCAGCGTGCGCAGCGGCGGGCGCCAGTTTCATGAAGGACTCGATATGCTGCCGGTTTCGCGTGATCGGAAAGGCGAGCCGCTCGACGCCGTGGGAGCTGCCCTCGCCGGTGTAGTGCGCTACGTGAGTCTGAGCGCGGGCAATAGCAACTACGGACGTTACATCGTCATTGAGCATCCCCAGATGAAGCCGGCGGTTTACACCCTCTATGCCCACCTTCACGACGTGACGCCAGGCCTCCAGCCCGGTCGACAGGTGGCGGCGGGAGAGCGGATCGGCACGATGGGGCATACGTCGAGCGGCACGGGTATACCCAAAGAACGGGCTCATCTTCATTTCGAAGTGGGCTTGCGGGTGACGGATCAATTCAATTCATGGTATTCACGTCGTGGCTTCGGAAGCCCCAATCCGCATGGCATCTGGAACGGTATGAATCTGACCGGCGTGGACCCGCTAGAGCTTTTTACCCTGCAAAAAAACGGCGAATTACGCAGTTTGGAGGAGTTTTTCGATCACCAACCCCCTGCGGTGACTTTGCGAATCGCCCGTGCGACGGAGCCTGACTTTGTGCGGCGCTACCCGGAGTTGGTTAAGGAAACGGGAAAAACGGCTTTGCTCGGGGCACAGGCAGGCTGGGAGATAACGGTGAATCAAACGGGGTTACCCTTTCGCTGGCGCGGGCTGGGCGCGACGGAGCTGGTTGGTTTTAAGTCGGGAGAAGTGCGTATCATAAACGCCGACGCCACCTTACTCGCGGCTAATCGTGGCCGCAAACTAGCCGGTCAACGCGCCGGGCGCTGGGTGGTAGAGGAGGACTTGGAAACTATTTTGCAACAAGCCTTTGGCCGTTGAGGTGTTATCTGGGGCTTGCGGGTTAATAACCTTGATATCATTTTAGGTAGGTCATCTACTTATTGTTATAAAACCAACTGAAATGCCCCTTTCCGTATGAGTGATAAAACCTTTGCAGAGCTTTACTGCGAACAGAACAACGTAGACCCCTCCCGCTATCAGCGGGAAGTGTTGAGTCGTGCGCTTTATCCTCATGCCCGTCTTTTGGTTTGGTTTCTAATGTCACAACCCAATCAAATGGCGGCGGATATAGATTTTGTCCGTGCGGTGGGGGTTTTAAAGCGTTTTCGGGATTTTGATTACGAAGCCCAAGAATATGCGCACCATCCGGCAAATCGGGGGTTTTGGCGTTTAAACATGAATCTTCGTATTTCGACCCGTGCGATGCGCAGAATGGTGCGGGCTACGCTTCATGCCTCGAAGGAAGAAAAAGTGGATGAGCGAGATGAGACGGCGATGCCCTTTGAGAAGCCGGATAAAGCGCTGGAAGTGCCCGAACGTAAGCAGGGCTGATGAAGTTTATTGGTTCTTGCTGCACTCCGCGCTTGCGAGGTGCTGGGCTGGGCGGCTTGTTAGCGCTTCTTTTTAGCGCCCGGGTGGTGGAATGGCAGACACGAAGGTCTTAGAAGCCTTTGCCGTAAGGTGTGCAGGTTCGAGTCCTGTCCCGGGCACCA
>JBEGTN010000496.1:0-3216 GCA_041179405.1 Verrucomicrobiota bacterium | reverse complement strand
CGTGCAGTTGTTCCAAGTGATCTCGAGTGTGCTCTCTTTGGCTCCGGCCAGATAAAACGGGACGGTGGGTTTTTCGTGGTCCGGCGCGGCTTCAGCTACTGGGCGCGGAGCGATATATACGCCTTTGGCGGGAGGCCCCATCGCTTTGTCCACGAAATGATCCATCAAATCCGTGTCGGCGAGTTTGACCGGAGTGCCGTCGGCTTCGGATTTTAGACGTATGTCGCTCACGAGCGGGCGTATGGATAGTTGACGGCCAGCGACCGCCACGTCTCGCGTCAGGAAGCGGATGAAGTAGTCTTTGCCCTTGTCCAATTCCTGGTCGGTCTCGATCAAAACCTCGTGGTCGGGGAGTAAAACAGCGACGTAGGCGTGGATTTTTTTGATCGGCAGCGGCTCCGCCCAACGGGAGGCGTTGTATTGGTTGCCGATTCGCAGTGTCGCCATGGTGCCTTGCTCTTGGAAATACTTCGTGGTGAGCCACGAATTCCAAAGCAAGGAGCCCAAGCTGGCGGCGATCGCTAGGCTGACGAGAAACCAGAAGATTTTTTTCATGCGGAGTGAGGGCGGGAACGGGGTTGCTTTACTTTAAGTCCTGCTTGGCTACCTCCGTCAACCTGCGGCTAAACTCGGTGATTCCGCTCAGGCGCGGGAGCGCTTTTCGCGGCGGCTCTTGACGGCTATTTCAGCCTGGGTGTCGAGCCAGCGGATCAGGAAGAAACTTGGACGCGGGCTGATGAATTGTTTGGGGCAGGTTTCCTTGCCGTGAAGATAAAGTGTCTCCGGGTCCACGTAAGTGCCGAAAAGGAAGTCGTAAATTGGCAGGCCGAAAACGCCGGAGATGCCTTCGTTGCAGCGGATGTCGGCATGATGGCGGAGGTGGAAGGCGTAGGCCTTGCGCCAAAAACGACCAGTGTAACGACGTGCGATCAGCGCGTGCCAGCGCTGCTCCGGCCAGTGCTCCACCGCGTGAACCAGTTCGTAAAGGGCGAGCGAGAAGGCCAGTCCGGTCCAGCCCGCGAGCAAGAAGGGAGCGGTCGGCCAGATCAGTTGGCCAAGGGCGAGCAAAGGCGTGAGCAGGAGCGCGAAGATGATCAACGTATACCAAGGGAAGAAGGACGCTTCGTGCTGTTTTTCCTCGATGATCGGGTAGCGGTTCTCGACCTCCACGAGCGAAGGCATCGACTCATGCAAGGTGGCGGAGGGACGGTAAACGATGCGAGTGAGGGCGTGGTGAAGTGTGTGCTGCTTATAGAAATAAGTGAGAAAATTGAAGAGCGGGGCGTGCAGCACGTAGCGATGGAAAAAGTATTCGACGAAGCCGCCGAAGGCGTGGGTGAGCGCGAAGACGGCCACGAAGCTCAGGGCGGAGGCCGACACTTGGGCGTGCCAGACCGATGGAGCCACCAGCATCAACGCACCGATCAGAACGGCGAGGGTCGCGACCAGGGTGAAAATAAACAGAGAGGGAGAGAACGGCGCCTCGATATGCGGAGCGGGCGACGCTTTGGTGGATGATGTTTGGCTGGGCATGAACAGGTAGAGAACGCTGCAATATCGAAAATGGACAGGGTAAAAAGCGGGCACATTTTGTCCGCCGTGATTCGTGTTTGATTTGTCCTTTGGGATTTGGCCCCGGTTTGCTCGACCGCGAAGGGGGCCGAGGGGTCAGGTTGTTACCAGGCCGCTGCGTTTAAGCAAGGCGGACGGGTCGGGCTCGCGCCCCATGAATCGCCGGAACAGAACGGCCGGATCCTCGCTGTTACCCCGGCTCAGCACATGCTCGACAAACTCCGCGCCCACCTGGCGGCTGAAGATGCCGCCGTTTTGGAACCGGGTAAAAGCATCCGCGTCTAGCACCTCCGCCCACTTGTAAGAGTAGTAGCCTGCCGCATAACCGACCGGATCGGAGAAGAGGTGGTTGAAGCGTCGCACGAGGGTGCGGGCGGGCGGCTCGGTGGGCACCATGCAGTCGGCGATGAGAGCGCGGGCCTTGGCCTCAAGGTCGCCGTCGGTGAACTCGCCCGCCCGCAGGTGGAGCAGCAAATCCATCTTGGCCAGTTGCACCTGGCGCATGGTGGCGCAGGCGGAGCGGAAGTTTTTCGCCGCCTTCATTTTGGCGAACAACTCCTCCGGGAGCGGCGCGCCGGTTTCGTGGTGGCGGGCGAAAAGATCGAGGCTCTCGCGCTCCCAGCACCAGTTCTCCATGATCTGCGAAGGCAGCTCCACAAAGTCCCAGGCGACGTTCACGCCGTTGAGCGATTTGACTGGCACCTCGCCGAGGAGGTGGTGGAGCAGATGACCGAACTCGTGGAAAATCGTCTCCACCTCGCGGTGGGTGAGCAAGGCGGGCCGCCCCGGCGTGGGGGGCGACATGTTGCCGCAGATGTAGCCGAGATGGGGCTGGCGCGGTTGGTCTGCGCTCGCGGCCTCGCCGGTAAGCAGGTAACCCATCCAAGCACCGCCGCGCTTGGACTCGCGCGGGTGCCAGTCGGCGTAGAAGGAACCGAGGTGGCGCCCCTTCTCGTCGTGGAGCTCGTAATACTTTACCTCGTCGCACCACTTCTCTTCGGGGGAGACGGCGCGTTCGGTGATACGCAGGCCAAAAATGCGGGTCGCGAGCTCAAAGAGGCCCGCCTGGACGCGGCCGACCTCGAAGTAGGGGCGCAGCTCTTCCTCGTCGAAGCGGTAGCGTTCCTGGCGGAGTTTCTCCGACCAGTAGGAGACCTCCCAGGCCTTCAGGCGACCGGCAGGCTGGCCGGTTTGCTGCGCTTTGAATTGCTCCAGCTCGGAGTTCTCGCGGGCAAAGGCCGAGCGGCAGCGGGCTTCGAAGTCGGTGACGAAATCGAGCGCACGGGCTCCGGTCTTGGCCATGCGGCGGGTGAGCACGAGGTCGGCGAAGTGGGTTTTGCTCAGCAGGCGGGCCTTCTCGTCACGCAGGGCGAGGATTTTTTGGACCAGGGGACCGTTGTCCCATTTGCCGCCTTCGGCCTCGGCGCCTACGGCGACGGCACCGGACCAGAGTTCACGGCGGAGCGACTCATCCTCGGCGTAGAGCATGACCGGTTCCTGCGAAGGACCGTGCAAGGTGAAGCGCCAGGCGGGCTTTTCGTCCGACCCGAGGCCCTTCTTCCGTGCCGAATCGCGCGCCGCCGCCAGCGCCTGCGGGGGCAGCCCGCGCAAGCGCGCCTCGTCCTCGACCACGAGTTGCCAGGC
>JBEGTN010000495.1:0-2581 GCA_041179405.1 Verrucomicrobiota bacterium | reverse complement strand
GCGATCACCGCCGCCGGATCAAAAAAATCCACCGTCTCGCCGCCCTCGGGATGTGCGATGACAAAGCCCGCCAGCTCCGGACAAGCCCGCCTGAGCCGGGCGAAATCATAACGCTCCCGATGCCGGTTGCGCGAATGCAGACCGATCAAACCGGCTACGCCTGGGACTTGCACGCAGGGGGGAGGGAAATAGGAGCCGCAGCCAAATAAACGCCGCGTCTAAATCGACGCCCCCGCCCCCTTGGAAGCAGGCGTCGGTGTCGCAGGTGTCGTCGCGACGGCTGCTGGAGCGTCCTTTTTCTTCGGCAACGCGGTGGCGGATTTCCGCGTGTGAGGCAGCGGATGCTTGTTCTCAAAATAGCGCTGGCTGGCCTTCAAGTCCTTCTTTGTCGGTAGATATTTTGCGCCCATGCCGCTAAAAGCGCCGCGATTGCCTCGCGCGGGCAATCAGATTCGTGCCTATCCTGCTACGCACAAAATCCATTATTGACAATAATTCCAGTTTTTTTTGCAAATACTGGAGATGCAATCCACCTCAAAAGCCGCCCCGGCGTCCGAACTGGATCGCGAGACTGCGGCCTATTGGATGGACGTTTCTATCGCACTGGGGTTTTCGCGTTCGGTTGGCGAGGTTTACGGATTAATATTCCTAAGCTCCGAACCCCTTAACGCCGATGATATTGTGGAAAAAACAGGCATCAGTCGCAGCGGGGCGGGTCAGGCCCTTAAAACCTTATCCGAAATCGGTGCCATCCGTTCCGCCCGCCAGCAACAAAGCCGCAAGGACCACTACGAACTCCAGACCGATTTGGGTGTGCTGGTCCGCCTCTTCCTAAACAGCCGCGTCCTCCCTCGTTTGGAAGAGCTCGGCCGTCGCCGCACCGCCTTGGCCGCCGAGGCGAAAAAATCCGGCCCCGTCCACCTCACCGCCCGTTTCGAGAAGCTCGAACGCTGGCAAAGCAAGACAACCCCGCTGATCGCGCTTCTTAAATCACTCGCCAGCTAACAGCCCTTTTCCCCCGCCCTTCCATGATCGCCAACTACTTGGGCTAACTAGCGAAATAATCACAGCCGCCCGATGTTAAAACTCTTCACCCAAAACCGCTACCTCCTTTGGCAGTTTAGCAAACGGCAAATCGAGCAACGCCACCGAGGGAGCGCCTTGGGCATGTCGTGGAGCGTTCTTCAACCCCTATTGATGATGGGTATCTACACCGTGGTATTCGGTTTGATCTTCAAGGGCCACTACGCGGGCGCAAAAAATCAGAGCACCATGGACTACGCCCTGGGCGTATTTTTAAGCATAACGATTTTTCAAACCTTGGCAGAAGTCATAGGCAGCTCGACAGGCTCCGTATTGGGCCAGCCCAATCTGGTAAAAAAAGTCGTTTTTCCGCTTGAAATCCTACCGATCGCCAGCACCGCAGCCGCCCTTTATCAGTTTGGTATCAGCCTGCTCTTGGTCTTGATCGGTGTCGCCACGATCGGAGAAGGCCTCAGCCTGCATTCCCTGCTGTTTTTCGTCACTATACTCCCCCTGCTCCCGCTTGCGCTCGGCCTAGCCCTGTTTCTTTCATCGCTGGGGGTTTTTTTACGCGATATCCAATACGCAACTGGTCCGTTCTGTTTGGTGCTCATGTATTCCAGCGCCGTGTTCTACTCAGCCGAAATGATACCCCCTCCAATCTGGGCCTGGCTGAAATACAACCCTATATTACACATTGTAGAACAAGCACGAGCAGTCCTGCTCTGGCACCAAAATCCGAACTGGACCGGAATACTCTACAGCTTCGCCGTCGGCATGGTCGTCTTGGTTTCAGGCTGCCTCACGTTCAAAAAACTCAAGCCCGCCTTTGCGGACGTTCTATAAGGCCCCCCATACCATGTCCGCGCCCGTCATTGAAATCCACAACCTCGGCAAATCCTACCGACTTTGGCGCGATCCGAGCTCACGACTAAAAGCCCCTCTCTGGGAGGCGGTCGGAGGGCTCGTGCCGAAGCGACTCCGACCGGTTGCGTTGCAAAAACGACTGAACCACGAATCAGGCTCGCCCTACTATCGAGATTTTCACGCGCTCACCGACATCAGTTTTTCACTGAACCGGGGCGAGTCGGTAGGTATAATGGGCACGAACGGATCCGGCAAATCCACCCTGCTCCAAATCATTGCCGGCACGTTACAGCCGACCTCGGGCACGGCTCGCACCCGCGGAATGATCGCCGCCCTGCTGGAACTAGGAAGCGGCTTTAATCCTGACTTCACCGGACGGGAAAATGTTTTCTTAAATGCCAGCGTGCTAGGTCTCAAAGTGGAGGAGATCGAAGCAAAATTCGATGAAATCGCCAGCTTCGCCGATATAGGAAACTTCATCGACCAACCGGTCAAGACCTACTCCAGCGGCATGCTTATGCGCTTGGCCTTTTCTGTTCAAGTGGCCGTGGTTCCAGAGATTCTTATAATCGACGAGGCTCTTAGCGTCGGAGATGTTTTTTTTACTCAGAAGTGCTTCGCTAAAATCCGAGAAATCCAAGAACGCGGCACCTCGTTGCTCTTCGTTTCACATGATACTGCCGCCATTCAA
>JBEGTN010000494.1:0-4629 GCA_041179405.1 Verrucomicrobiota bacterium | reverse complement strand
TAGAGTTTGTCTTTTACGGGGACCGTTTTGAAATTAGGACGACTGCGACCGGGCACCGCCTGGCGGTGGCTTTTACTTTTTACGAGAACCAGGTCGAAACGGTCTCTTGCCTCGGGCATGGGGCTGAGCGTGCGCGCCTTTTTTTCGCCAGGGCTCCAGCACTCGAATAAATTGGTGATCCCGTTTACGCCGATTCCGCCCGCCAGATAAATATTTTTTCCGTCGGAGGCACCCCCCAACCAGTAACGAGGAGTGAGGGTGGTTTCGACAGGCTCGACGTGGGAGCGGTCGGCGGTGATGCGTTCGATGGAGCCTAGGATCTCTTTGTCGTCACATCCTGCTATGACGTAGATGTTTTCTCCGGCGATGGCGGCAATATGCCCGAATCGGGCGTTCAGGAGGTGCAGCGGCGGCGGAAGTTCTTCGCCTCGCAGCCAGGACAACATGAGCAAGCTAATCACAGTATAGCGGAGGAATTGGCGCATGGTTTTGTGGAGTTGAAGGGTGCCTAGCCAGGTCCGTCGAGACGGTCAAATCTCAAGACATATTGGCATTCCTCTGTCGCGATCTGCAGCCGGCGAAATCGCATCAGTTCCGAAGTAATCGGAACACAAACCACGCTACCAAGCCGTGGTGGTGCCTAGCTCCGCACCGGTATGCCGGCGGCGGAGAGGTGGGTTTTTACCTGAGAAACCGTCAAGGTGCCGAAGTGGAACAAACTGGCCGCAAGGACTGCGCTGGCGTGCCCGGTTTTGATGACGTCGGCGAAGTGGTCGAGTTTGCCTGCGCCGCCGCTGGCGATGACGGGCACGCTCACGGCATCGCTGACGGCGCGGGTGAGCGGGCAATCGAAGCCGGCGAGGGTGCCGTCGGCGTCCATCGAGGTGAGCAGGATCTCGCCGGCGCCGAGGCGGACGGCTTCTTCGGCCCACTTCACCGCGTCGAGTTCGGTGCGGTTGCGGCCGCCGTGGGTATAGACGCGCCACGAGCGGCCATCGGGCTCGCGTTTGGCGTCGATGGCGAGCACGATGCACTGCGCGCCGAAGCGATCCGAGGCCGCGCGGATGAGCTGCGGATCTTTGATCGCGGCGGTGTTGAGTGAAACTTTGTCGGCCCCGCTTTTCAGCATGGCCTCGATGTCGGCCACGGTGCGGAGGCCACCGCCGACGGTGAGGGGCATGAAGCACTGCTCGGCGGTGCGGGCGACGACATCGTGCATGATGCCGCGCCCGTCGGAGGAGGCGGTGATGTCGAGAAAAACGAGCTCGTCGGCGCCCTGGGCGTCGTAGGCCTTGGCGGACTCGACGGGGTCGCCGGCGTCGCGGAGTTCAAGGAATTTGATACCCTTGACCACGCGGCCGGCGTGGACGTCGAGGCAGGGGATAACGCGGCGCGAGAGCATCGCTTACAGAATGACGGATGACGAATGACGAATGTCGAATGTCGGACTTTGCGAACGGGAAATGAAGGCCATGTGGACCAGGTTCAGTTCATTCGTCATTCGACATTGGGCATTCGTCATTTCGCGCGGGAAGCGCGATCATCCGTCAACGTGGGTGACGTCGGGCTCGAAGTTGACCACGAAGCGGTAAACCTGGCCGGGACGCATGATAAGCGGGTGGTCGCGGAGGAGGGTCTGGACGTAGTGGATCTTGCCGAAGTTCGTGCGGTAGGCGGGATCTTGGGAGACAACCTCGGTCTCCTGCCAGACGCCCTGGAAATCGTCCTTCTGGACGGTGCAGCGATGCCCCTGTGCGCCGAGGGAGGGCATGCCGGACACGCGATAGCGCGAGTGCGGAGCGGCGATGACGAGTTGGTAGCGAAACTTGTCGAGGGTGACCTGTTGTTTCACGCTGTAGGCGTATTCGCAGCTGATGGCGGGACCGGTGAAGTTCCATTGCACCTTCACGGAGCCGAGCCCTTTGATCACCTCCTCCTGGATGTTGATCAATTCAGGTTGGTCGTAGCGGAAATAGAAGCTGTTGCGCAGGCCAAGGCCGGTGACGCAATTTTTTCCATAGAAGGCGGGCAGGGTGACATTCGTGCCGAAGGTGAGCTCGGGCACCATGACGGGCAGATAGGTGTTGTTCGGCCAATCGAAGACACCGGGCGAGTGCGGGAAGGGCAGGGAGTCGGCGGTGATCTGACCGCCGGCGCTGATGAGCGGGATCTGGGCGTGCAGGCCGGTCTCGGCGTTGCGATAAACGAAGAGACCCTGCTCCTTGCGGGAGGATTTGTCGAAAATGACGAAACGACCGATGGTGCGGGGCGCTTCGGTTTTACCGGAGTTGAGGGGCATGCCGATGGTCTTGGCGAGGCGGGCCCACTGGCAAAGGTAGCGGGCGGCGTCGAAATTCGCCATGCGGGTGGTGTGGTGCGAGTAGGCGGTGCGCTCTTCGTCACGCAGATCGAGGAAACCGTGTTCCTGATCGAGGTAAGTTTGGTAGAAGAACACAAACAGACGGCGGAGAACGTCGAAGTATTTGGGTTTGTCGGCGTCGATGATCCAGCCATCGCGCAGGCCTTGGAGGATGAGGCTGATGCAGTGCATCTGGCCGTAGGCGCCGGCGGCGCGGCCGAAGGCCCAGCCGAGACCGTCCGCGCGGACGAGATCGGGCATCATCTTGATGTATTTCTCGGCGTAGGTGCGGAGGGTGGGGAGCTTGCGGTCGCGCACGCCGGAGTTGGCGTGGAGTTGCAAGGCGGAGCGGATGAACACGAAGTTCATGACGCCGTAGAGATTGAAGTTGCCGCCGAGGCCGCTGGTGGAGTCGTCGAAGAAGCCGTTCGAGCTGGTGGCGTTGATGCGCTCGACCATGCGCTCGATGAGGCGGGAGGTTTCGTCCTTTTTGGAGAGACCGAGGGAGAAGCGGGCGACGGCCTTGGCGACGTTGAAGGCCTGCCAGTGGTTGTCGTAGTCGGAGCGGTGAAGCAGGGCCTTGTCGATGCGCTGCTGGGTCTCGTCCACGAGACGTTCCCAGACGGGATTGCGCTCCTTGGAAGGGCCGAAGCAGAGGAGACCGAGCGAGGCGTAGGCGAGACCGTTCTCCTCCGGCGGCTCGGTGAACATTTGGGCGGTGATGCAACGGGCGGCGAGGTCGATGAGGTCGTAGCCCTTCAGGGTGGCTTCTCCGGTGGCGCGGTAGTATTCGCCGAGGGCGAGCGCGACATGGCCGGCTTCGTCGGGGCGTGGTTCCTCTCCGGGTGCCGGGAGGATGGAGCCATCGGGTTGGATGGCGTCCAGATTGTGGCCCAACATCGAACGGGCCATATCGAGACACTGCTCTGAGAAGCTATGCATGCGTAGAAATTAAAGGAGCTAACGAGAGACGGTTGCGGTGGTGCTGACGTCTAAAATAAAGGTGGACAATGGGTGGCCGCCGCCGGTGCGGGCAAGAGGTATTTTAACCTAATGGAAAACTACCGGGCGGCGGCAAAAACGCGCAGCTGCCACGGCGGAGGGGGCGGGGATAATGGTCAGCGGGAGATGAGCTTTATAAACTCATCATTATTACGTGTTTTTGAAACGCGCGAGATCATGGTCTCGCAGGCCTCCTCGATTTTTGCGGCGACGAGCGCGCGGCGGAAAAAGTGGATGGTTTCGAGACGTTTTGCCTCGATGAGCAGTTCCTCTTTACGGGTGCCGGAGGCCTGGATGTTGATGGCGGGCCAGAGGCGGAGCTCGGCGCATTTGCGGTCGAGGATCAGGTCGCTGTTGCCTGTGCCTTTGAATTCCTGGAAAATAACGTCGTCCATGCGCGAGCCGGTCTCGACCAGGATGGAGGCCACGATGGTGAGTGAACCGGCTTCCTCGGTGCGGCGGGCGGAGGCGAAGAGCTGGCGGGGTTTTTCGAGGGCGCGGACATCGAGACCGCCGGAGCCGGTGCGGCCGGAGTTTTTGGCGGTGTTGTGGGCGCGGGAGAGGCGGGTGAGGGAGTCGATCAGGAGCACGACATCCCGGCCGGCCTCGACGAGACGACGGGCGCGGTCGATGGCGAGGTCGGCCACGCGGATGTGATTCTCCACCGGGTCGTCGTTGGAGGAGGCCCAGACCTCGGCGCCGACGCTGCGGCGGAAGTCGGTGACCTCCTCGGGGCGTTCGTCCACGAGCAGGATCATGACGTGGCACTCGGGGTGGTTCTCGATCACGCCGATGGCGATATCGCGCAGGATCGTGGTCTTGCCGGTGCGGGGCGGGGCGACGATGAGGCCGCGGGTGCCCTTGCCGATGGGACAGAAAAGATCAATGGCGCGGGTGGTCATACGACCGTCTTTGGACTCCAGCTTGAGCTGCTGTTCCGGCGAAATGGTGGTGAGCTGCGCGAAATCAAATTTATTGCGGCGCACCTCCATGTCGATGCCGTCCACCAGCTCGATGAACTTCATCTTGGGGTTGGGGAACCGGCCCTCGGCGGGGTAGGCGATGCCTTTGATTATGCTGCCCTGTTTGAGCCGGAAGCGACGGATCATCTCTTTCGGTATAAAAACGTCGGACGGACGGCGGCGACCGTTGCGGGCGGGGTCGAGCAGCGCGCCGTTGCCGCTGCGCTGGGTGTCGATGTCGAGGATGCCTTCGACGGTGATGAGGTTTTCCTGCGGAGGCGTATAGGCGGGGGTGACGGTGAGCGC
>JBEGTN010000493.1:0-9960 GCA_041179405.1 Verrucomicrobiota bacterium | reverse complement strand
ACGGTGGCGCGCATCTTGGCGACAAGCGCGAGCGAGGCTTCGTTCTGGGCGGGATCGGCGACTTGACGCCGCAGCTTGCGGAAGGCGCCGTTCATTTTCTCCATCGAGTCACCCAGCTCTGAAGATTTATCCTGCTTTCCGCCGGACTCATCGGCTTGGGTCATCGCGGGGGCGACGAAAAGCAATAGCAACGCAAGGTGGGGTAGTTGTATTTTCATGGTTACGAGAAGGGTTGTATATCGCTTTCAGCCCTGAGCCGGGCAAGAGGTTTTATAGGGCTGAAATATCAGGAGCGGGTCTTGTTTCCGGCCTGTTCGGTGGCCTGATACCAGAGATAAAACGCGCGAATGAGGGCGAGGAAACTCATGAACATACCGCCGAGTTTCATGGTGGCGGCGCCGAGCAGCTGATCCTGCGCCGCGGATACCCCGTCGAAGAGCCTCGGTGCGTATTCATACGTTGGATATAAAATATCGGGCGAAAAGGCGAGGTAGGCAAACAGCGGCGTCATCAGCAGCGTGACGGCGAGCAGGTAGAGCATTTGCAAACCGTATTTTGCGGGCGGATTTTCCCGGCTGGGGCTTAATAACGGCCACCAGTAAAGCAGGGCGGCGCCAAAAAAGGTGATATGCTCGACGACATGGACGAATTTTACACGCAAGGCCCAGTCGTAGAGCGATGGCAGGTGCCAGATGGAAATCGTCGCGGTGTAGGCGATGGCACAAAAGGCGGGACGAAAAATAATTCCAAGCGGACGACGCAGGGCGGGGCGACCCGTAAGATAGGAGACAAGCCACGCAGGCAAGCCGGAGAGCAGCAGAATCGCGGCTGGGTAGATAAGCATCATGTGCTGCACCATGTGCGCGGTGAGCAGGTATCGTTCGCCCGCCTGATCGAGCGGTGATCCGACCGCCAGGTAAAAGATCGAAAGCGCAGTGTAGAAACAAACGGCCTGGGCGGCAGGGTAGGGGGTGTTTTTCGGGGCGAGGCGCTGTCGAAATGGCCCCGTGGCCAATGCGTAGAGCCAGCCTAATATAATCAATCCGCCTACCAGGTAGGGTTCGTTATGCCAATGGGTCCAGTCGATCATGCGTCGCGATCAAATAGCACCCAAAAGCAAACTCATCAAATACTCCTTCAACGATTATGGGTCCTGAAATCTCCAGGCGATGATCACGCCGTCTTTGGTTCAGCGCTCGTCGTGCTATCTCGGTTAATCGTTTGCAGTTCCAGTCCGGCGCCCAGAAGCCAGCCCAGAGTGCCGAGCAAGCTCCATGAGCTCAGCTCGCTCAAAACCGATAGCGGAAACCACCAAAAAGGGTTGATCCACAGCACGGCGAAAATGAGCGCCAGCGTGATTTGATAGATCAGTTTGGATGCATGGCTATCAGCCGTTTTCCGCCACAGCCAGGGAAGGCAAAGTAGTAGGAACATTTGCCGGTAAACATAGTTTGAACCGACGATAAAGGTGAGCGCGTAGATGCACGCGCCGATACGGAAGCCATCGAGATATCTATCCGCCACAAAGCGTTTTTCCATTTTCCGTCGCGACCAGCCCAACCACATAGACAGAATGAAAACCAAGGCGGCCCACAACATCGACTGTGCTTCCAGATACTGAAACGGATAACGTTTCCCGGTGAACTCCGTGGCCAGTCGACCGGCGACTTTGGCCCAGTGAGTCGCGCCATAGGTCATCATGATATCTGTCGGCGTGTGGTGCAGCACGGTGAGTATCTCGCTTTTTTTCCAGCCGATGTAGCCCGTTACGGTCAGAAGCGTCGCCGCCAGGCAAAGTCCGGAGCGACGCCAGCTTAAACGCAGGAGCACGACAAAGCCGGCCACCGGATATAGCTTCAGCATGAAGGTGAAGAAAATGACGAGCCATGACGCCAGGCTCCAACCTTGTTGCAGCATCGCCAGTGCAAGGAGGATAAGCAGGAAAATGATCAGGTCGCAATTACCCCGCTCCATCGCGAGGACGAGCGGCGGCGAGCACACGGCCAGCCCAGCCAGCAGACCTTGTTTTACGGTCAAGCGCCCCCACCACCATCCTATGCCGGTCAGCCACGCGATGATCAATGCCCCACCTACGGCCGGAATCCAGTTCACGGGGAATCGCATGAAGGTCAGCCACAGCATAGGATAGTTGTAAGGCCGCCCCCATGGATCGTAGGCGGTCGTCAAATACGGGTCTCCGCCGAGATCGAGTTCGTGTCGGGCTGCGGAGAAAAGTGTCAGATCCGCAAAATGTTCGCTCATCTGGATGGCGCCCGCTGCCGACAGCACCCTGGTTTTGCCCAGGCTGCCGCTGGCGATTACCAGGATAATTACGTAGACGGCGATGAGCGCGGCTCCAAACCAGCGTCCGTCGAGGCCGTTTCCGGGCTCTGCTTTTACGGAGTTTAAAGGCGCGGTTAACTCGGACATGGTCGATGCGTTTATTCCGGCTTGCGGGCCAATCGCGCGCAAGCATCCGTTGCGTGTAAGTGTGGGCAGGCTTGAAATTGGACGAAGCATGGACGCAAAAAAAGCCGCCCCGCGAAACGGGGCGGCTTTGCTTCGGGCGAGTGCTTTGCCGTGTGCTATGCGAACTTCGCTTAGTCGCGGTTGCGGTTGCCCATCAAGATAAGCAGCAGGTGCAGCAGGGAGCCTAGCGCGGTAATGAAGGCGGCAACATAGGTGAGCGCGGCGGCGTCGAGGGTTTCGTTGACTCCGCCCATCTCGTCGCGATCGAGGATGCCGAGGCCCACTAGCTGCTCTTTGGCGCGACGGCTGGCGTCGAACTCGACCGGCAGGGTTACAAACTGGAACAAGCAGATCACCGACAGCGCGATCACTCCGATCCAGAGCAGACCGGGGCCGAAAGCACCGATGAGGAAAAAGCCCGCGATCATCACGAAGGTGGATACGCTGGAGGCGATCTGTGTGACGGGCACCAAGGTCTGGCGAACGGTCATCATGCTGTAGCCGATTTTGTGCTGGATCGCGTGGCCTGCTTCGTGGGCGGAGACGCCGAGGGCGGCCAGACTGGTGCCGCGATAGTTCGGACTGGAAAGCGCGAGTGTCTTGGTCGCGGGGTTGTAGTGGTCGCTCAGTTCGCCTGGGACCTCGACGATTTTGACATCGTCGATGCCGGCGGAGCGGATCACGGCCTCGGCGGCTTCACGACCGGTGATGCCGCCACGGGAGCGGACCTGGAGGTTCTTCTCGTAAGCACTACGGATCTTCATCTGCGCGTAGAAACCGAAGAGCATCGGACCGATAAAGAGAAGGATGAGATAGAGAGGGTTCATGATGGTGTATGGTTGGAAGGTGGGTGTGATGCTTTGGCGTCGCTATCGGTTCCACTCGTTGAAAAGTGGTGGCACCGATGGTTGATGTGGTGCAACACACGCAGGAGAAGCGACTTTGCAAGGGGAACCGAGCGCGCATGAAAAAACCGCTGCAGTTTGTAACTGCAGCGGTTGGTCAGAGTGGCCGCGACCGGCCGTGTGGCCGGTGTTGCGGTTCTTGTGCGCGTCTTAGCGACTTACAGCGCAGGGACGTCGACCCAGCGGCGCTCGGCCCAGGACTTGAGACCGAGTTCGGCGAGTTGCACGCCCTTCGCCCCTTCCTGGAGCGTCCAAGGGAAGGCGTCACCCTTGACGACGTGGCGGAGGAAGAGTTCCCACTGCACTTTGAAGGCGTTATCGTAGTGGCCCTGGTCGGGCACGCGAACCCAGCCGTCTTTATATTTGATGGGGCTGTCGATGTCAGGATTCCAGGTGCAGCGCGGCGTGGCGGCGAGGGCCTGGGCTTTGCAATCGCGGAGGCCGGCCACGGCGGATCCGTGGGTGCCGTCCACTTGGAGGGTGAGCAGATCGTCGCGATCAACGCGCACGGTCCACGAGGAGTTGAAGTGGCAGATGACGCCGTTCTTGAGTTCGAAGGTGGCGTAGGCGGAGTCGTCGGCGGTGCACTTGTAGGTCTTGCCGGCTTCATCCCAGCGCTCGGGGATGTGGGTGGCGCCGAGGCAGGAGAGGCTCTTGATGTCGCCGAAGAGATTCTGAATTACATACTGCCAGTGGCAAAGCATGTCCACGATGATGCCGCCATCATCTTCCTTGCGGTAGTTCCAGGAGGGGCGTTGCAGTTTCTCGTATTCGCCGGTGAATACCCAGTAACCGAACTCGCCGCGCACGGAGAGGATTTTACCAAAGAAGCCCGTATCGATGAGATACTTCAACTTGACGAGGCCGGGCAGCCAGAGCTTGTCCTGCACGACGCCGTTCTTGAGGCCGGCGGCGGTGACTTCCTTGTAGAGCGCGAGCGCCTCTTGCGAGGTCGTGGCAGTGGGCTTCTCGCAATAGATGTGCTTGCCGGCAGCGATGGCCTTGCGCACTCCGTTCGGGCGTTGGCCGGTGAGGGTGGAGTCGAAATAGATCTGGTTATATTTATCGGCGAGCACGGCGTTGAGATCTGTGCTGATGCGGTCTTCCGGCAGACCGGCGCGGCGGGCCAGCTCGGCGAGTTTGGGTGCGCTACGGCCGACCAGGATCGGATCGGGCATGATGCATTCGCTGTCGGACAGCTTGATACCGCCTTGGTCGATGATGGCTTTGATGGAGCGCAGCAAATGCTGGTTAGTGCCCATGCGTCCGGTGACGCCGTTCATGATGATGCCGACTTTGTGCGTATGCATTAGTGTTAGGTAGGATAGTGAGAAGACTGATGGGGGAGAAGTTCATCACCTTACTCTAAAAGCTGGCTTGCAGTTAGAACGAAGCCGACCCAGCGTAGCACAAATCCGCCCCACCCTGATGCTCGCCTGGAGCCCCCTTCTCATTCAGAAAATCGAGATTCATGCGCTTGGTTTTGTGCTGCGTAAATTGCAGTTGAACCGGCATCGCGAGACCGAGGTCTCGACTCACCGGCATCCGTTCAACCAGCTCATTCTGTATTTATCTGGCGAAGGAGTGCAGGTCTTGCGTGATCGCCGCATCGAAGCTCGCGCGGGTGATCTATTTTTGATTCCGCCCGGAGTCGATCATGGGTTCGCGCTTTCGGGAGCCAGCCGCCCGCTTTGTCTCGTGTTGGAATACGAGAGCAGGCGGCCCGGCACTCGTGTGTTGCATCGCCAGTTGCCGCGGCAAGTGCTCAATGAGCTTAACGCTCTGCTCGCCCGAGTGCCGACCAAGGGGCGTCCGGCGCTCTCTGACTATCCCACCATCCTATCGGTCATCGCCCTGCTTCTCGAGCCGCCCCGCACCGACTCCTTACCGGCACCGGCTGCTGCGTCTCCATTAGTGGTGCGTGTTCGCGAAAGTCTGCGCAGCGCCAAGCCGCTGACCGAGATCGCACGCGAGAGCGGCTACGTTCGTGATGCCCTTAGCCGACGATTGAAGCGTGAGCACGGATTAGGGCTGAGGGCTCTGCGCGATCAAGAACGCCTCCAGATCGCCCAGTCTGCACTGCGGGAGTCGGCCGGTATCGGTGAGGCGGCGGTTAGGGCCGGATTTGAGGACCCCAACTATTTTACGCGCTGGTTTCGGAAGCAAACCGGTCTCACTCCAAGCGCATGGCGCAGACAGTGAAGAGCATGGAATCGGTGTCCCTGTGATCTGGTATGCCCATGTGCCGCTCGTTATAGACTACATTTGTTTTGAATTTGGGCCGGCTAATTTCTCAGTAGACTGGCATGGAAGGCGCACTGAAGTATGAAAATCCACTCATTTAGCTGTCTTTATTGCTATTTAGCTGCGCTCGCTTATTGCTGAGTTATCTGTCTAGTGCGTTGCTGTTTAACGTAACCTTAATAAATTTTAATCATCATGAAGGTGTCCATTCTCGTATCAGTGTTTATCTGCCTGCTATCGTTTAACTCGATTGCAAGTGCCGCAACCAAGCTCGCTCCGAACACTTATCGGGCTACGTCGGTGACTGGGTCTGCGCAGTGGCAGGATTCGGCCAACGGCTTGAGTGAGCCCTTGCTGCCAGACAAAATATTGCCGGCTGGTGCGATCATAAGCACCGGTGAAGCCTCCAGTGTGGTTATCGTTTTCGCCAGCGGATCCACTGCCGTGGTCGGGGAAAAGTCTCAAGTCGTCATCAGCAAGTTCCAGCAAGAACTGTTCGACGGCGTCGCTGCTAATGAGCCGAAGGGAGAGCCCTCTGTTTCCCAAACTGAAATCAAGCTCAACAAAGGCACCATTTCCAGCCGCGTCAGCAAGTTGCGTCCGCAATCCACCTATGTGATCAAGACTCCGATCGGCGCCGCCGGAGTGCGCGGCACCACCTTCCAAGTAGTCTATGATCCGGTTAACAAGACTCTCGCTGTCCTCACTGCGGAGGGTGAAGTGGTCTTCACCAGTTTGGCCAATGTGGATATTCCCGTGGACGGAGGTCAGGAAATTAAAATCTTTTTCGACTTAGACGAAAACGGAAACCTTAAGATCCTTAACACGATCAATGGGGCGCTCACACAGTCCAAAATCGACGATATTTTAAAGCTCTTCGAGACACTGATCAACGAAGCCAAGCTTTTGCTCGAGCCGAAGCCGACCTCCGTAATCTTGAGCAAAGACACCCTGTAGTCTCTTCAGCCATGTTTGCTGCTTGAGGGTTTGCTTTTACGTCGGACCAACTGACCCGTTCACCGCGTTAATGGCGGTAGATGGTGCCCGTTTCGGAACACCAACCCAAAGAGTCTTAATGCTCTCCAATATCGCGGCAAGTAGCGTCGTGGGGAAGTCGCAATTCTGAAGCACCAGCCCAGCATCCACCGGTCAACCCAAGGTGGTATGTTTGCCTGGGTGCCGCTGAGGAATGAGATGGCCGCTCCGATGCACACGATTCCCGGCCGGTTCGGCTCATTTCTGAGTGCAACACAGAGCGACCGACCAAGGCGTTCCTGCACACCTCCACCGATCGTAATCACGACGACTTTAGGTTGGCGTAGACGAACGCGCGCCAGCAGATCACCGTCCGCTAGAGGACCCGGCCCGTAAACCGGTGCCACATAACAGTCCTCCACTCCCGCGATTACACCCTGGGTATGAAGCCACGCCAAGTTGGTCGTTTTTTCCTGCTCGGTGGGCATAACCCAGAACGTGCCGCCTGCTGCTTTGATTTGCGGCTGGATCAACAGCTCACGGAGATAACCCAGTCCAGATAAACGAGGCAGCTTTCTACCGCTTCGCATCCGCCAAAGTAGCAGCATATAACCGCTATCGGTCAGATTGATGTCCGCGCCCAGCAGGGCCTCACGATAGGATGCTGAAGTTGTGAAATCCGTCGCGAGACCAGGACCCGATGGAGCCAGCACCAAGGCCCCGGTTAATGCCGCGTTAATCGCCTCGGCCTTGCTTCCGGTGTGAAACGGTATCCCCAATATGGTTTCCACACTTGGTGATCGACCGTTTCCCAGGGACTTTTCAGGTCCAGATTTCATCGCGCCGGATTGCCCTTCACCTTTCCGCCATCCGGCACATCTTTTGTGACCACGGCACATGCGCCAACAATGGCACCGGTTCCGATTGTCACGTCCGGCATTACGAAGGCTCGCGCACCTACGAAAGCCCCTTGGTGGATTCGCACCGGAGCAGTTAAAAGCGGCAGACTGTCCTGGTTGAAATCATGTGTTCCGGTGCAGATATAGGCTTCTTGGGCGATGACTGCTTTTGCGCCGATTTCGATTTTATCGAGACTGTAGAGCGTTGTCCGGTCGCCTATGCAGGCACCGTCGGCGAGGCTTATGTTCCAGGGGATTTGAATTCGGGCCCGTTGGTGGACAAAGGGACTGCCCTCGATCTTCGCTCCGAAAATACGCAGAACGCAGAGTCGCCAGCCATTGCATGGTTTTGGCGTCCATCGACACAATAAGGGCCATGCATACTCCCAGACCAGGAGGGCCACGCGTTGTCTTTTACTCCATGGCGAAGCCCCCCTCATCGTCGCGCTGGTATCATGTAATTTAAAGGCCATGTGAGTGGATAATCTCAGCTATCAATCGCGGTCGTTCAAGATGCGTGCGGGAATGCCATTCTAGGCAGTTCATTTCGTGCAGAGCGTCTCGCGCACTGTCGCTACCAGTGATTCGGTCGCTTTGTTAATATGGAAGCGTGTTTCAAAACAGCGGCGCGCCGCCGTTTTCATTTCTTCTCTTTTGGCAGGTTGCACCGTCATCCATGCGTTCAGCAAAGCCAATACATCCTCGGGTGAATCTCCGCGCACCAAGCCGGCTCCATCTGTTTCGATTTCACGCCAGATATTAACCTGGTTGCTGATCAAGACCGGACGCGAACAAGCCAGCGCTTCGGCGACCGCGATGCCGAAATTTTCTTGGTGCGAGGGTAGGACGAATGCTTCGCAACCGCTCAAGGCACCCCATTTGGCCTCGTTTTCGAGCATGCCAGGCCAGTGCACCGTGCCCTGTCGGCAGATACTACAAGCAAGTTGAAGCAGGCTCTGACCATAGGAGGTTTCCAGTCCGGGACCGGCTATGACGAGGTCGGGGGCGAACGGATTCCTGGCGGCTATTTGTCCATGCGCGTGGAGCAGCGCCTCGATGTTTTTTTTGGGATGCAAGCGACCAAGAAAAAGCAGATACGGACGCACCTGTGCCGCCGGACAACTTCGCGCCCACACAGCGCTCTGCCTTTCTGGATCGTAAATTGAATCGGCCGTGCCGTAAGCGACCACACGCTCATTGATGCGGTAAGGTCTGAACGAATCTCTCGCTAGGCGGCGTTCTTCATCACACGTAAAACAGACCGCCGCCGCTCCCGCCAGAACCCGGCCTTCGCGCACTTTCCAGTAAATCTGTTTTTTGAGGTGCTTGAGCGGATAGGTCCTGCGAAACCAGGGGTCCAGCATGCCGTGAGGGAAAACTAGATACGGGATCGCTGTGCCCTTGAGCGCGATATGCGTTCCCCAGCCCTGATATTGCCATAATCCATGCACGAGCACGGCGTCGAAACGTGTTTTTTCGGATCTCAACCAAGGCACCAGATGTGGCGTCGAAGCGTAGCCGATTGCTTCCGCTCCATTTCCGAGGGCGTGCACCGTCAAGGGTTCGTCTGCAGATATACTGCCACGGCCGTCGAGCGTCGCGATTTCAACCTGGTGGCCTTGCGCAAGCATCGTTTCCGTGGAGCGCCGGACGGATTCCGCCGGACCGCCTGACGCCCCGCGCAGCGTATGCACGACACGAAGGATGCGCAAAGGACGGTCCGCCGCCGCCGTTCTAGTGTCGGAATCTGCTGCGGTCATTTGGATCTTGGCTGTGATTGCTGCTTTCTCAGCTCGTGGGTCTTGGCTGCGGTCATGAGTTCATACGCGCCGTGGAGGCGGGCAAAGTAGTAGCCTTCACACCCATCCAGGAAACCGAGTTGCCAAAAATAAACGTATGCAAAACGCAGCCACGGCCTGAACGGCAGTTTTTGAGACCATGATTTCAGACGCCGACGCCAGCCTGCGCCTCGGTGTTGCAGGGGTGTGTTAGCCAGTCCTCCACCGACGGCCACCCGCGCTTCCCAGTTTGAATAGCGGTTGTGCTTTTCCACGAACACTTCGACGGAGGGAAAGGCATGGTGATCCATCTCGGAGCGCAAGCGACCGGTCGTGCCTTGAACTATCACGTGTTCATGCACTTCATTATCTCCGCTTGCGGTCGGAGCGTCCGTGATTTTTTCGTAACGGCCAAGTTTGTGACGAAAGAGCCGCAGGTTCCAATTTGGGTAATAGGCGTGGCGCAGCCATTTTCCCATGAACATAAAACGACGGTTTATCCAGTATCCGTCCACTGGATGCTCCGGATTTTCCACAATGGAGCGTATTTCTAATTCAGCTCCGGGTGGCAGCACTTCGTCTGCATCCAAAATGAACACCCATTCGTGGCGGAAGGGAACGGTTTCCAGCGCCCAGTTTTTTTTCTTAGGCCAGGTGCCGTTGAACTCGAACTGCACGACCGTGGCGCCT
>JBEGTN010000492.1:0-5884 GCA_041179405.1 Verrucomicrobiota bacterium | reverse complement strand
GGCTTGGTGCCGTTGTGGGTCTTTTTCCAGATGCGCTCGTGGAGCTCGTTGATGCTGCGCTTGAGTTCGACTCGATCGCGGCGACTGGCCTTGCCGTCCTTCTTGGCGCTTTTCTCGTCGCGCTCAATGCGGGCGAGTTCGTGCTCCAATGCGCTGGCTTCACCGGGGCTGAGCTGGCCATCTGCAATCCCTTGCACGATGAGCAGGCGCATTTTTTCCGTCCGGGCATCGACGCGCGGCGTGCGGAGTTCCGGCGGAACGTCGGGCCCATTCTGCTCTTTGACGGCGGCTTTGATTTCTTTCTTCGCTCCTTTCGGGAGTTCGTCCGCTTGGGCAAAAGCGGTCATGGCGAGGATGGCCGCGAGGTAGAGAGGGGAGTAGATTTTCATGGTGGGGGATATCGCGAGGGACTGTGATTACGGACAGCAAACGGAATTTCGCCAGAGCTTGGGGAGGGTGCAAGGCGCTTGCACCCTCGATTTTACGTCGAGGGGAAAGACTTGCGGCCGAAAAAGCGCCGCCAGCTCAGGGCGAAGCCGGTGTAAACGAGGAGGCAGCCGCCGACGGAGGCGAGGCCGGCGAGCAGTTGTCCGGGCCAGCCGAGGGCCTGGCCGGTGTGGAGGTAACGCAGCCAGCTGCGGGCTTTGCGGCCGGTCGTCTGGTCGGCGTAGCCGGTGCGGCTGAGAACCTCGCCGGTGTAGGGATTCAACACGATGGTGGTGGTGGCGAAGGCGGGGGCGTTGTCGTCGGCCTTGATCGTGGCGCTGTAGGGTTGGGGGGCGCGCGGGCGCTCGGGGGCGGAGGCGGCGGATGAGACGGAGCCGAGCTGGAGCTCGGCGTTCCCAGGGGAAAGCGTGGTGACGGGCGCGGCGCGGCGGGGAGCGAGGCCTTCGCGGAGCGTGATGGTTTGCCAGCCGGGGACCTCGGCCTGGATGCGGGCGAGGGCGGCGGCGTAGGTGAGTTTTTTCACGCCTTCGGGACGCTCGATGGCGGGGGTGGCGGGGGAGGAGCCGAGCTGGAGCTCGGCGTTCCCAGGGGAGGCGGAGGGGCGCGTGGCGGGCGGGGTCTCGCCGGCGGCGCGATAGACGAGGTCGCCGGCCCAGCGGTAGCCGATGACCGCGCCGCTGATGGTGAGCACGATCAGCACGGGGAGGGACCAGAAGCCGACGACGTTGTGCCAGTTCCAGTCCCGTGCGCGGCCGCTCGCGCCGCGCACGAACCAGAGCGAGGGCCGGAGCACGCGGCGGTTCCAGGCTCGGGGCCACCAGAGCCAGAGGCCGGAGACGGCGAGGAAGAGGAAGGCGAGGTTGCAAGCGCCGGTGACGGCTTTGCCAACGGGGCGTTGCTCGCCGGTGCGGGCGAGGAAGCGGTGCCATTCCAGCATGAGTTGCAGGAAGTCGTGGGTGCGGGTGGTGGTGGCGGTGCTCACCTGGCCGGTGTAGGGGTTAACGTAATACACGCCGGTCTCGCGGCCGAAGTTCACGGCGACCGCTTCGCGGAGATCGGCGGAGACGGTGATGCCGGTGACGCGGGGACCCTCCTTCACTGAAGCTACGGAGGGCTCGCCCTCCTTGGGCGAGGCGGAGGAGGCCAAGGCTTCGCGGGCGCGGGTGAGGAGGGTGTCGAGCGGGAGGGGGGCGGTGACGGAGCCGAGCTGGAGCTCGGCGTTCCCAGGGGAGGAGGCGGTCCTGGATGGGGGTTCGACGCGGCGGACGTCGCGCTCGGCCCAGGCGACGATCTCATCCTCGAAGGCGAGGGCGACGCCGGTGGCGGACATGACGAGGATGACGAGGCCGGCGGCGAGCCCGGCGATGAGATGGAGCCAGAAGAAAACTTTACGGAACGGCATGTCGTCGGAGGTCGGGGGGCGGGGGGGCGGCGACGGGGGTTTAGAACTTGTAGCCGGCGCGGAGGGTGAGGGTGCGGGGGGCGGCGAGCTGGAGGTTCGCGCCGGTGGTGCCGTCCACGAAGATTTGCTCGTCGAGGACGTTTTCCACGTTGAGGGCGAAATCCCAGTGGCGGTCGAGGCGGTAGAAGAGGCCCGCATCGAGGCGGTAGAAGGACGGGAGTATGAGCGGATCAGGCGCGGCGGCGGTGCGGGCGGCGTTGCCGGCGAGGCGTTCATCCTGCCAGACGAGGCCGAGGCTGGCGCCGAGGTTTTTCAGGGGGCCGGTGGCGATGTCGTAGCGGGTGAAGAGGCTCCAGGAATACTCGGGGGTCTTGGCGACGGGGTCGGCGAAGGCGGTGCCGTTGGCGTAGCTGGCGTCGAGGTAGGCGAAGGTGGCGTCGAGGCGCCATTGGCGGGTGAGAAATACTTCGGAGCTGAGCTCGACGCCGCGGGCGCTCTGGCCGCCTTGCTGGAGGTAGTAGGGCTGGCCGTTGGCGTTGACCGCGCCGAGGGAGGTGTCCTGGACGATGACGCTGTCGCGCTCGGTCTCGAAGAGGGCGAGGGCGAGGGAGGCGCGGCGGGTGGCGGGGGTGGCGCCAGCGAAGTCGTATTTGAGGCCGAGCTCGTGGTTGACGCCGGTCTGGGGATCGAAGGTGCCGGTGGCGCCGGCGAAGGTCTGGAGGGTGGGATCGGCGGGGAGGTAGCTAGTGGCGTAGCTGGCGTAGAGGGCGAGTTGTTTGGTGACGTTGAAGACGAGGGCGGTGTTGGGGGTGAGTTCGCCGGAGCGGCTGCGGGCGCCGGGGGCGGCCTGGCCGAGTTGCTGCGCGCCGTAGCCGAGGCCGAGGGTGAGGACGAAGCGCTCTTCGAGGAAGGCGGCCTGGTTTTGCAGGTAGGTGTTCCAGACGAAGTCGTCGGCGGTGACGGCAGGGGCGCCGAGCACGAGGCGGTCGAGGAGCGGGGTGGTGGTGGCGCCGGTGTAGATGTTGACGGGGGACTGGGCGGTGTTGGGGCCGGTGCCGGTGCGGGTGGTGGTGCGGAGGGTGCGGGCGTTGAAGCCGAGCTGGACGAGGTTTTTCCATCCCTCGGAGGGCTCGAATTCGTAGGTGGAGTTGACGTCGAAGTTGTTGCTGTCGCGGTCGGTGGCGCTCTTGGCCTGGGTGCGGGAGACGGTGTGGAGGGTGAGGAGCTGGGCGCGCTGGGCGGCGGTGGTGACAACGGGGGACCACTGGTTGATGTCGGTGCGGTAGGCGATGAAGCGGTAGCCGGCGTTGAGGGTGAGGGCGTCGGTGGGCTTGGATTGGAAATCGAGGCCGGCGACGGCCATGTCGTCGGTGCGGCCGCCGTCGAAGAGGTTGACGTCGAAGGGGGAGAGGTCGCGGGTGTTGACGGGGCCGAAGGAGCCGTCGGCGGTGGAGAGGGAGGTCGAGGGGGAGACGACCATGGCGGCGCCGGCGGGGCGGGCGTAGTGGGCGAATTGGAAGAGGGGGGTGAGGGTGGTGCGGCCCTCGGGGTCGAGGAGGAAGGTGAGGGAGCCGGCGTAGTAGCGGGTGCGGTTGAGGATGTCGCCGGTGTAGGGCTCGGTGTCGTCGCCGGCGAGGATGCCTCGGTAGAGCACGCGGCCGTCGCGGGTGAGGGGGCCGGTGGAGTCGAGTTCGAGGCCGAGGGAGGCGCGTTCGCCAAGGCCGGAGCCGCCGCCGGCGTAGGTGGTAGTGGTGGCGTCGATACGGGTGGAGGCCTCGGCGCGGGGTTTTTTGGTGATGATGTTGAGCAGGCCGCCGGGGAGGGTGGAGGCGCCGTAGAGGAGGCCGGCGGGGCCGCGCAGGGAGACGACGCGCTCGATGCCGTAGAGGCTCTGGGCGGACTGGCCGCCGCCGGCGTAGAAGCCGGTGAAGCCGTCGATGCGGGTCTCGTCGGGCGACATGCGGAAGCCGCGCGCGATGTAGTGGTAGCCGCCGCTGGCGGTGCTGTTGGGGAAGATGCCCGGGGTGTAGTAAAACGTGTCCACGGGGGTGCGGAAGTTTTGCTCGCGGATGCGGGAGGCGTCGATGACGGAGACGCTGCGGGGCGTCTCGTGGAGGGTGACAGGGAGCTTGAGCGGGGTGGTGTCGGCGGGGGCTTCACGCAGGCCGGAGACGGCGAGGGGATCGAGCTCGATGACGGGGCCGGCGGCGGCGATTTGGAAGGGGGCGGAGGTGGCGGAGGCCGAGGCGGGCAGGAGAAGGGCGGAGATCAACGGGAGGGCCAGGCCGGTGAGCGCGAGGCGGGGGAGGGCGCGGGTTTGGTTACGCAAAGCGCAGGGAATGAAGGTCGAAGCGGCGAAGGAAGGGCGGGAGCTCATGGGTGAATATGAGACTCGGTATCGGTAAATAAGGGTGCGTCAAGATGGTTTCAGGACTCAGTCTCATTTTAGTGGTTAGCTTAAGGTGACTATAACGTGGGCTTGTGGGGTGGCGGAAGGAAGGGCTGACTGGCGGGGTGGATCTACCGAATCAGAAACGGCCCGGGGTGACGGTGTTTTGCGGGTTTTTGGGCGCGGGGAAAACGACCCTGTTACGGCATTTGCTGGCGCAGGCGGCCTCCTGCGCCAAGGCCTCGGAGGCCGAAGGCGGGCGGGCGCGGTGGGCGGCGATCGTGAACGATTTGGCGGCGGTGAACATCGACGGCGCGGTGGTGCGGCCCTCCTTCGCCGAGGCTTCGGAGGGTGGAGCGGAGTCGTTCGTGGAGTTGGGCAACGGCTGCGTGTGCTGCTCGAGCTCGGACGAGCTGGGCGAGGCCATCGCGCGGCTGGCGGCGAGCGGGCACTACGAGCACATATTTGTGGAGACCAGCGGAGTGGCGGAGCCGCGCGGGGTGGCGGGATTGTTTACGCGGAAAAATCCGTTCGGGAAGGCGTTGTCGGATCTCGTTGTGCCGTCTGCGATGGTGACGGTGATCGATGTGGTGGCGTTCGTGAATGAGGCGGAGAAAACCAAGGCTGGGCGGGTGGTGCCGGGGAGCGGGGAGCGGCCGATGTTCGAGCTGATGCTGGAACAGGTGGAGTGCGCGGATGTGGTGATTTTAAACCAGTGCGACCGGGCGACGGAGGCGGGGGACGAGGTGGCGCGGGCGGAGGCATTGGTGGCGGGCTTGAACGCGCGGGCGGAGATCGTGCGGACGGAGCGAGGGCAGGTGGCGGCGGAGTTTTTCACCGGGCGGGTGCGGTTTGATCCGGTGGCGACGGTGGGGGCGGCGCGGTGGATTCGGGAACTGAACCGGGTGACCTCAGCGGGCGGTGGTGCGGCGCGGGGCGGGCTGGTGTCGCGGGCGGCGGCAGGCGGCGTTGCGGCGTATCATGAGAGCAAATACGGGATCACGAGCTGCGTTTACCGGGCGCGGGCGCCGTTCGATCAAGGGCGGCTGCGGGCGGCGTTCGCGGACGGGTTGCCCGGGGTGTTGCGGGCGAAGGGCTTTTTTTGGACACGGACGCAGCCGGATGAGATGGGCTATGTTTCGCTGGCGGGAGGGGTGGTGCGCTGGGAAACGCTGAGCGTGTGGTGGGCGGCGCGGTTGGAAGCGGGGCGCGCGCGGAGGGACGATTTGCCGCCGAGCGTGGCGGCGGTTTGGGAGGAGCCGTGGGGCGACCGGCGGCAGGAGATCGTGCTGATTGGCGTCGGCGTGGCGGCGCGGGAGGCAGAGCTGCGGGCGCAGTTGGATGCGTGTTTGGAGAAATCCGGATAATTTTAACCGCTAATGAAATCCGCCAATCCCTCGCGGAGCGGGATCTGCGATGGGCGGATTTTTGAAGGTGCGGCTACGGCTGATCGCCTGCGCGGGCGGCGGGGCGTCGGCTAATCGCCGACCGGGATCGGGGCGGGGGCGGGTTACAAGTGCGGTCGGTGGGGGGATGGGGGGAATAAGCCGCCGCTTCACGAAGGAAGTAAGCCTTCCTAGCGTGGCACAGACATTCCTGTCTGTGGGGCCGGGCTCGGTCACGGGCGGACGGCACCGGCACACAGG
>JBEGTN010000491.1:0-4730 GCA_041179405.1 Verrucomicrobiota bacterium | reverse complement strand
CAACGAGGAAGGGCTCGACGCCCATGTCGATAAGACGGGTGATGGCACCGGGGGCGTCGTTGGTGTGGAGGGTGGAGAACACCAAGTGACCGGTGAGGGAGGCGCGGATGGCGATCTCAGCGGTCTCAAGGTCGCGGACTTCGCCGACCATGATAACATCGGGGTCCTGGCGGAGAACGGAGCGGAGAGCGGAGGCGAAGGTCAGGCCAATCTCGGCGCGGGTCTGCATCTGGTTAGCGCCGGGAACCTCGTATTCGACCGGATCCTCGATGGTGACGATGCGGAGATCGGGCGAGTTGATCTTGCGCAGAAACGCATTGAGCGAGGTCGATTTGCCGGAGCCGGTGGGGCCGGTGACGAGGATGATACCGTGCGGGTAGTCGAGGACTTTGCCGATGATGGCTTGCTCGGCCTGGGTCATGCCGAGGCGATCCATGTTGTAGGCCTCCTTCTTCTGATTGAGGAGGCGGAGGGAAATGGACTCGCCGTAGAGGGTGGGGAAGGTGGATACGCGGATATCGAGGGCGGTGGTGCCGGCCTTGAAATTGATGCGTCCGTCCTGCGGGAGACGTTTTTCGGAGATGTTGAGCCGCGCCATGATTTTGAGGCGCGAGAGGATGGCGTCTTGAAAGCGGCGGAGATTGTCGGGCACCGGGACGTGAACGAGCAGACCGTCGATGCGGTAGCGGATGCGGAGCTGCTCTTCCTGCGGCTCGAAGTGAACGTCGGTGGCTGCCTCGGTAATACCTTGGGAGATAACATCCGTCACGAAGCGCACGACTGCGGCGTCTTCGTCTGCTTCGGCCTCCGAGGAGACTATGGCGGGAAGATCAGCATCCAGTTCATCCTCCAGCGAGCCGCCGCCGACACCGTAGTTGGCGACTATGAGTTCGCGCACGCGCTCGGCGGAGGCGAGATACCAGACCAGCGGACGGGGGGTAAAGGTAGCGATCCAATCGGCGATCTCGGTCGTAGGCGGCCAGGCGGTGGCGAGGTAAAGCGGTGCCGGTGGAGAATTCTCGGTTGCTTCGGCTTCATCGGACGAAGCGCCGGCAAGATTTACGGAGCCTGCGGCCGCAGGTGTCGCGGCCTTGATGGAAACAGGTATAAGCTGGTATTCGTGGACGAGACGGGCCGGCAATATGCGAATCGACTCGGAGTCGATGGCGGGGTCGGCCAAGGCGGGAATACCGGAGGCGGTGGAGAGAGAAGCGAGGGCGGCCTCGGCTGAACTGCCGAGGGCGGTGGCGAGCGCAATCAAGCGCTCGGAACGAGGTGCCTCGATGACCGGAGCAGAAGCTTCGGCAGCGAGCAGACTATCCAATGAAAAGGGGCGGGACGGAGCGTGTCCCCCGCTGGGCGTGGAGGCGGGGAGGCTCATGGTTATTGTTTTTCAGGGGACTCGGTGGCGGGAGCGGGGGCGGACACCTCAGGAGCGGCGGCGGGGACCTTGATTAAAGCGCGGACCGTTTTGCCCTGCCCAACGGAGTCGAGCCGTTTGAGTGCGTCTTCGTTATCGAGTTGCGAGCCGGTGAGCACGATCGGGCGCAGGAAGAAAATGAGCTCGGTGCGGCCCTTGGAGTATTTGCGCGAGCCAAAGAGGTCGCCCAGGAAAGGAATGGGACCGAGACTTGAAGTCGTTTTGGACTTGGAGGCACGTTGCAGGCCGCCGAGCACGATGATCTCGCCGTTTTTGGCGCTGATAAAGGATTCGGTGGTGCGCTCGCCTACGATGGGCTGTTGATTGCCGTCGATCAACACGGTGCCGAGAATGTCCTGCACGTCCTGCGTGATGTCGAGTTGGACGGAGCCGTCGGTGCCGATGAGGGGGGTGACGGTGAGGCGGATACCGATTTTTTGCTGGGTGACGCTGGAACTGGTGGTAAGTCCGGTGGAGGAGCCGGAAGAACCGGAGGTGGTGCCGGAGATGACCGGGCGGGTTTCACCGACGAAGATCTCGGCCTTCTTGTTGTGGCTGGTTACGATCGAAGGCACGGACAGCACGGTGGTGTTGTCCTTGCGCGGGTTGGTCGTGATGCCGATGGCTGCGGTGAGATTTTGCCCGAAGCTGGTGCTGCTGGCGAAGGTCGTTAGATTACTGGTGCCGGCACCGATGCCTCCGATGCTGGCACCGGGGCCGGAACCGGTGAAGCCGGTGAGTTTATTGTTCTCCACCCGCAAACCGAGAGAATCGATGCCGGTGCTGAGATCATTGCTAAGGGTGACCTCGGCAATGACCACTTCGATACGAACCTGGGCAAGCAGAACGTCGAGGCGATTAACAAGGGAGGCGACGAGACGGATATCGTCGGGCGTGCCCGCCACGATGATGGCGTTTGAGCGTTCGTCGGCCACGATGGTGAGCAAGCTGCTGAATTCCTCAGAGGGGGCGCCTGCAGTGGTGGTGGCGGCAGCGGCGGGGGCAGCCGGGGTGGCGGCCGCAGGGGTGCCGGCGGCGCGTCGGGCGCTACCGGTGCTGGCGCCGGCGCGGCCGGTGTCGGCACCGGTGCTGCGAGCGGTGGTGTTTTGGCCGCTGATGAGTTTACCGAGCAAGGCCTCGACATCGAGGGCGTTGGCGTGCTTCAGGAAGATAACTTCGCTGCGAGTGCTGGGATCAGCGCGAACATCGAGACGGGAGACGAGGCTGTCGAAGAAGGCCTGTTCGCGGGGGTCGCTGATCAGAAGGAGCTGGTTGGTTCGATCATCAGCCTGATAAGTGGTGGTGGCCCCGATCTGAGCGGCGAGGGCTCCGCTCAAAAGCGTGCGGAGCTTATTGGCGATGTCCGAGGCTTTGGCGAACTCGAGGTTGTAGGTCTTGATGGCGAGGCCTGAAGACGCCGGGCGATCAATGGTGACCAGAAGTTGCTCAATACGCTGGAGATTGCTTAACGAGTCGGTGAGTAGAACCGAGTTGTTTTTCTCGAAAATGACGGGTTCGGCGCCGAGGGCGGGGTTCAGCAGGCGGCTGATTTGCGGCACAAACTCAGCGGCACGCAGGAACTCAAGGGAGAAAATTTTGGCGACGATACGACCGCTGGATTGCAATCCAAGGGTGCTGCCTTCGATGAAATCAGGGGCGTCGGTGCGTATCAGGTTGAGCGGAGTGACCTTTAGGAACCGATCGCCGAGGGGGCTGAGACCGACGCCATTCATATTAAGCAATGTCTCCAACGCACGAAGGGCCTCAGCCTTGGGCAAAGGCTTGTCCAGAGTAAGTGCGTAGGTGCCCGGAGGTAAAGAGGCGGGACGCAGCAGAATGCGCCCGGTCCAGCGTTCGATCAAATCAAGGACCTCGCCGACGCCGACATCGCGGAGCAGGAGCGGGCCGACGAGGGCATTCGGATCGGGCACCGAGCTGGCCGGAGTCGCGAGGACGGGCTTTGGAGCTGCGGCGGGCTTGGTGGCCGGAACAGGGGGGGCCTGAGCAAGCAGCGGCTTGGTAACGATTAGGGACTGCGCAATAGCAACGCTAAGGAGCAGGGTGGAAAAACGGAAGGGGCAACGCATTGATAGCAAATGACGCATGAGTCCTGATAAGGATACACTGTGAGTCGAATGAAAAGGCATTCGGACGAAAATAAGTGAATGAGCTGGTTCTAAATGTTTTTTTGAAAAAGCGCTTGCGCTGTATTTCCCAACCTTGCTTTCTCTCACCTCCCAACACGCAGTTGTAGCTCAATTGGATAGAGCATCTGACTACGAATCAGAAGGTTAGGGGTTCGATTCCCTTCAACTGCACCACTTTACGAGATAAAGCCCGTCGCCGTTTTAGCGGTGACGGGCTTTTTTATGAACTCATAACGAGGGCGCTTGAGTCGTGTGGACAATAAAAAACCCGCCTTGGCCAAGGTGAGAGCCGGCGGGTTTTAAAGAGTAAACTAAGGGTGTCCTGACCCCGACACCACGAAGGGTTGTAACGCAGGCCGCAGGCGCACAAGCGCGGGCGGTGCGGAAAAGAGAGAGCGGACCAAGTCAGCCTACTTCGTCCAGCACAGCGGCTGTCTTAGTGTGCGGGTGACGGCGGGCTTTTTGGAGCTGAGCGCGGCGACCGAGCATCCGGTCGAGCTTGTCAACAAGCAGGGCCACGGCCTTGTGGCACTCATCCTCGGACACGGAGGCATTCATATCGGGACCGTTAATTTCTATGTGTCCCTTGGCGGTGAAACGGTGTGCCACGTCTTGTTTAGGGTCGCATTCGAGCTCAACGCGAAGGCGGACAATGCGCTCTTCATGACGGAAGAGGCGAACCGACTTCTCCTGCACGAACTGCTTAAGAGCAGGCGTGAGGTCGAGGTGAATGCCGGACACGATGATATCATTACTGATGTTTTCTCTGTTCATAGTTCCTTTTTATCTGGGTTTACCTTGGCCAGAATGAGTGCGAAGTCATGGGGCATGACTTCTGTCGCTGACGCTCTATCCTTGTATTCCGTGATCATTGTCACGGGGGGTTCCTCCGGTATTGGGAAGGCGTTCATTGAACGGATTAATTGTGTGAATCAAAATGTGGTGATTTGCAACCTTTCACGGCGTGAACCGGTGATTATTTTGAGTCAGCTTAACTTGCGCCATGTTCCCTGTGATTTAAGCGATTCACGGCAAATTGAGCGGGGTGCCGTCGAGGTATCAAGAATTCTGAACGAAGAGACCGGAAAGGGTAAGATTCTCTTAATCAATAACAGTGGCTTCGGGGGCTACGGCAGGAGCGAAGATCTCCCGCTGGCGCATCA
>JBEGTN010000490.1:0-13198 GCA_041179405.1 Verrucomicrobiota bacterium | reverse complement strand
GAGGAACGTGGTCCAGTCGGAGCCGTCGGTGGGCTGGTCGTCGCCCTGGTGCTTCTTGTCGCCGGTGCTGGACTCGATCTTGTAGATCGTGCCGTCGGGCAGTCCGCGTTCGTCGAGGAAGGAGCCGTCGGGGTGCTCGACCGCGAGGTAGAGGCCCCAGAGGTCGCCGGTGACGCCACTCGGATCGCCGCCTTGGAACTGGGTGGAGCCGGTCTCGGCGGCATCGTCGATGACGCGGAAGTGCAGGTGGTGCGACCTCGGCGAGGCCATACCGATGAGTTCGTAAAAGCGCAGGGAGACGGCCTCCTCGACGCCGGACATGCCGCGGTGGACGGCGGCCCAGGGGCTGGCGCAGGCGTTGAGGTTGAGCTCGTCCCAAGTCTCGGCGTAGGGGCGTCCCCAGTTGTCGCGGGCGGAGAGATCGCGGGCGGTGTTGAAATGGAAGCGCCACTTGTTTTTGCCCGAGACGTAGGTGGAGGCCTCGCCGCGGTTGTTGAACTGGATGTGGTCGTGGACCACGCCGTCGTAAACGAGGGTGCCGAGGAAGCGCTGACCGTTGTAGGTGGAGCTGTATTGGCTGTTGATGACGTCGGTGCCGTTGGCGACGAGTTGATAGACCGGCAGCGATTCCTGGAGGGAGGGAGGGTAGGTGACGACAGCGGTGACGCCGGGCTTGAACGCGCCGGACCAGGCGGGCGTGGCGGTGTAAACGAAGTAGGCGAAATTCGGGCTGCCATCGTCGGCGTAGGGCGTGGTGATGGAGCGCGCGCTCATATCCGTAGCCTGGATACGGTAGCGCACGAGCTGGCGGTGCGCTTGCGCGGAGGGCGGGATGAGGGCGGTGTAAATCGCGTCGGCGGCGAGCGCGTCGCCGTGGGTGCCGTCGTCGAACATGGGGACGGTGGTCCAGCCGGTGGCGTAGGCGGCGTCGGTCTTGCGCACGTAGGAGCCGGGCGCGACGAGCTGGTAGGCGCAGGAGACGGAGGCGACGCCGTCGGGATCGGTCACGCGGGCGGTGATGGTGACGGACTCGCCGCCGACGGGGCGGAGCGGGGCGTGGGCGACCTGGCGGACGGAGGGCGGGGCGTTGGAGGCGGCGCAGGAGTTGACCGCGCCGGGGGTGGGGGCGGTGCCGGCGGCGGCGGCGGACTCCTCGAGCGCGACGTCGATGGTGAAGTCGGTGCTCGCGATGGTGGAGTTGAAGGCCTGCACCGCGATGACGTTCTCCCCCTCGACGAGGTAGGCGGCGGCGCCAGCGAGCGCGATCTCCTCGAAGGCCACGACATCGGCCTCGTGGTTTTGCGCGACGGAGTTGTAGGCGGGGACGAGCGCGGCGTCCACGTGCAGGCGGGCGACCTCCTGGCCGTTGATCCAGATGACGCAGCCATCGTCCACGCGGGCGCGGAGCTTGAGCGCGGCGGGTTTAGCGCCCGGAGCGATGGTGAAGACGCGGCGCAGGAAGAGCGAGGTGTAGGCACCGGTCATGTCGGTGATGAGGGTGTTGTCGTCGTTATCGCCAAAGCCGATGGACGTCTGGCCGGTTTGCCAGGAGGCGTCCTCGACAAAGCCGGCGAGGCGCCACGCATCGGTCGGGGCGGAGGCCTCGCTGGTGCCCTTGCGGTAGCGCCAGGTGACGTCGTTGATCGGCACGTAAACCTGGGCGGAGCCGGCTCCGGCGGGCTGGCCGGAGGAGCGCCAGGAGCCGCCGAGATCGTTATCGAGCGAGGGGTTGATCAGCTCCATGGAGGAGCCCTCGCCGCGGGCAGCGGTGGGCCAGGGGAAGCCGGCCACGTAGGTCACGCTGTCGATGGTCGCGTCGGCGGCGTCGCGCAGGCGCACGCGTTCGCCGTTGTTGCTGAGTTTACCGGTCCACGGGCCGAGCGGGGCAAAGCCCCAGCGAGCGACGAAGGCGGCGGGCTGGCCGGAAACGACGAGGTAGCCGTGGGCGGGCAGGGTGGTGCCGGCGGGAAAAATGAAATCGACGCCGGAATCAAATTTCCAGCCGGAGAGGTCGAGCGAGGCATCGCCAGGGTTGTGCAGCTCGATGAACTCGGCGGGGTTGGTGGCGTCGGTGGGCGCGTAGTTGATCTCGTTGATCACTGCGGTGGCGGTCTGGGCGCGGGCGGTTGCACCGAAAAGGCAGAGGACGCCGAGCGCGACAAGGACGACGCGAATGTATTCGAATGTGACGCGAGCAGGCGGAAGCGAGGGAGGGGGCATGGGGTGGGGTGGCACGATGCGGGGACCGGGCCGAGTTTTGGCGTCCGGGCAGGTGGGGGCGAGGTATTTGCGGGGCCTCTGGCTGGCGCTGCACGGGGATCAAACAACGGTGAACGACGGGGCCTGGAGGGCGGCGATTCGGGCCATGATGCGTTCGCTGGCGCGTTGGTAGCGCTCTTTGCCGTCGGACGGAACATCGTAAACCGAGGCAAGAATCGGCGCGCCGTAAACGATGTGGACCGGGGTGCCGGGCGCGAGCGCACCGCCGCGACCGAAGGCGAGGTGCGAGTTGAAGATTCGCACCGGGATGACAGGCACCCCGGTCTTGCAGGCGATCATGCCCACGCCGGACTTGGCAGGCTGCAACACACCGTCGGGCGAGCGCGTGCCCTCGGGGAAGAGCACGAGCGCCTTGCCCTCCGCGAGGGTCGCTAGCACGCGCTTGATCGCCTTTAGATCGGAGCCGCCGTCGCGGTCCACCGGTATGGCGCCGACCCGGTCGAGCCAACGGGAGGGCAGGCCGGGCTTCCAGAGGGTTTTGCGCGCAAAAAACGCCATCTGCCGGGGGATGCGCGCACCAATGAAGGGCGGATCCAGGTGGCTGGCGTGGTTGGCGGCGACGAGGCAGGCACCGGTGGCGGGGACGTTTTCCAGGCCGACGACTTCGCCGCGAAAAAACATGTCGTGGGCTACGTTGAGGATGTAGTTACTCAGCCCGTAGAAGAGCTCCATCTCGACCTGATTATATCGGCTCATGGGACGGCGTGGCTCAGCCGGCGAGACGCGCGGCGATGGGGGCGGCGACAGTTTCGACGACCGTCTCCAAATCGAGGAAGGTGGAGTCGATGTCGATCGCGCCGATGGGGCAGGCGAGAGGGGCGGCCTTGCGAGAACTGTCCAGACGGTCTCGTTCCGCAATGGAGTCTTGCTGACCTTCGGCAGCTCGGCGGCGGGCCCGCTCGGCGGGGTCGGCGTGGAGGAAGAAGCGAAAGTCGGCGTCGGGGAAAATGATGGTGCCGATGTCGCGGCCTTCCATGACGAGGCCGGCGAAACCGTGGCCACGGGCGACGGCGGCCTGGTCGCGTTGGTAGGCTAGCAGGGCTGCGCGCAAGGCGGGCAGGGCGGCGAAGTGAGAAACGTGGGCGTTGACGGCGGGGCTGCGTAGCTCCGGCTCGGGGACGACGCGGCCGCCGACCTCCATCAAAGCGCGGCGACCTTCGACCCGGGTGCCGAGAGCGAGGCGGGCGAGGGCGGACTCGACGGCGGGTAAATCGGCGGGGGCAAGGCCGGCGCGGAGCAACTCAGCGGTGAGGGCGCGATAGTAGGAGCCGGTATCTACATGCAAGAAATGGAAACGCTCGCTGAGGGCGCGGGCGGTGGTCGATTTACCGGCGGCGGCGCCGCCGTCGATGGCGATGATGAGAAAAGGAGTAGAGGCCATCAGGCGGCGGAGGATTTTAGGCGGAGTGAGGCGAGCAAATCAAAAAAGTGAGGGAAAGTTTTCGCACAGCAGGCGGGATTGTCGATGGTAAGCCAGGCGGAGCCGTCTCCGTTGAGATCGTGGCAACCGAGGATTCCAAAACTCATGGCGAAGCGGTGGTCGTGGTAGGTTTCAATGACAACGCCTGATTTAAGCGGGCGCGGAGTGATGGTGAGGCCGTCGCCGTCGGCGTGTTCATCGACCTCCTGACCGAGCTTGCGAAGCTCGCGGACCATGCCGGCGACGCGGTCGGTCTCCTGTTTGCGCGAATGGGCGACGCCGGTGATACGAGTGGGGCCGGAGAGGAGCGGGGCGATGGCGGCGAGGGTGAGGAAGGTGTCGGAGAATTCGTTGAAATTCTCCGTGACGCCGACGAGAGAGGAACCGGAGACGAAGGAGACCTCGAAGCCGCCGGCGGCGGAAGTGACGGTGGCACCGATGTGGCGGAGCACGTCGAGGAAGGCGGTGTCGCCCTGGAGGCCGAGGTGAAGGTTGGCTAATTTGATGCGTCCGCCGACGACGAGTGGCAAAGCGGCGAAGTAACTGGCGGCGGTGGCGTCTGGCTCGATGGCGTGGGTGCCGGGGGTGGAGTAAACAGGCACAGTGCCTTTTTTAATGCGGAAGCGGGTGTCGTCGATGCGTTCGACGTTTTTCTCCATGCCAGGTTGGAAGGCCTGCATCATGAGCGCGGTCATGTTGACAAAGGGCCAGCGCACACCGCCGATTGCGGTGACTTCGACGGGGTGATCGGCCAGCGGGGCAACCATCAGCAGGGCGGAGAGCATCTGGCTGCTCTCGGTGGCGTCGATGGCGACAGGGCCGCCGCGCAGTCCGTGAGCGTGGATCTCGATAGGGAAAAAACCTTCGACGCCGACGCAGCGTATGTCTGCACCGAGGGCGCGGAGGGCGTCGATGAGGCCCTTCATCGGGCGCTGGTTCATGCGCTCGGTGCCCTGGATGCGATAGACGCCGCGCGGGGCGGCGGCGCAGAGCGCGGTGAGAAAACCGGCGGCGGTGCCGGCGAGACCAACAAAAATATCCACGACGGCGGAGTCGGTGGATTTGAAGGCGTTCGTCTGGCCGGAGACCTTGATGGTGTGGGCCGGCTCGTCGGCGACGACGGTGAGGCCGAGTTTACGCAGAGCCTCGGACATGAGTCGCGTGTCGTCGCTGAAGAGCGCGCCGGTGAGGGTGACAGGCGCATCGCAAAGGGCGGCGAGCAACAGGGCGCGGTTGGTCAGGCTCTTGGAGCCAGGGATATCGACCGCTGCGGACACGGGTTTTATGAACGGGAGGAGGGGAAGCTGCGCGGGCAGCGGCGACGGGGCGGACATTGTAAAAGGATAAGAGATCGACGGACGAAAGGTTAAACTCCGCCGCTTATGCCTCCATGCGGCGAGCCAGAAAGTTAGAGGGATTGCCTGTAAGTTTGGTCCATGCTGGACGGGAACGAACGATTTTAACCACTTATAGACGGGATGAACACGGATGCAGGAAAATGGGAAGCATAAGTGAAAGTAACCCTCATTCGCGTAGCTCAAATCATGTGGCTTTGGTTGTATGAGTGGAGAGAGCAGCGAAGCGGTAACCTGCAAACGCTGCCCCCCTTATCAAACCGTGCGAGCGGGTTTGATTCGCTGCGCTCACCCTTGTGATGTCGCCCTGAAGGGCGATCCATCTCCGCTACGCTCCGTCCCGCACACGGCTTACCGAGTCCCGGTTCTTTCGGTTTGGTTTCAGCGGACGTCATTGCGTCCAAGTCGCTTTCAGCGGCCATCTCCACCGCTTATATTGGCCTTCCAATCTGTCGTCGGTGAAGAGCTCAAACAGCCCGTGGGTGCAGCTATACGACGATTACAGCTACAAGCTGCGCCACTTGGTCGAAAACGCCTTCCTGAAACTTAAACAATGGCGCGGCATCACCACGCGCTATGCCAAGCGAGCATACTCCTTCCTGTCCGCCGTCCAATTCCGCTGCGTCCTTCTCTGGGCTGCTATCTCGTGATGGCAGAATCTAGAATAAGCTTAATCAGCCGCCGGATTTCCCGGTGATGGACGTCCAGGCGAGGCCGATGTATTCCCGCCAGGCGCGCGTGCTGTTGTTCAGCGAATCGGCGTCCCAGCTCACCCAGGCGACGAGAGGGAATTCCGGTTCACTTCGGCCGAGGTAGTCGGAGGGGCATGCCACGGCGTTTAGGCCTTCGTGTCTGGCCAGCCGCATGGCGCGCGGCAAGTGCCAGGCGGAGGTTACCAGTGCGATGCGGTGTTTGCCCGCCAGCTTCGCGATGGCGGCGGTCTCCTCCGCCGTATCGCGCGCAGTATCGATTTCAAGGATACGTTCGCGGGGGAATCCCAGCTCGACGGCGGCATCCGCCAGCACTCTGGCGTGCGTCTGCGAGTTATCATCAATCTGCGTTCCTGCCCGTGACATACGCGGACCGGATACGACCAGTCGTGTGTCAGGCAACAGACGGGCGAGGCGCAAGCCCTCCATCAACCGGGCGCGGGCCGAGTCGCAGAGGCGCTGGGCGGCGGACAAGCCTTTCGCATCTCCGTGCCCGCTGCCCAGCACGACTATGTAGTCACAAGGGTTAAGGACCGAGGGTATTTCCGCCGAAAGAACGAGCGGCGCCGGCGCATAACGCGTCTCGAGGGATGCGCACAAAAGGGTGGAGACGGCTCGGTTGCTGGTGAGGAGCAGGACAGACAGGCCGAGGCCGAATCCCAGCCAGGCCGCGCGACGACGCCGCAAGGCCAGCAGTAAAAGCCCCAGGCATACGAGAAGCAGACTGAGAGACAGGGGCATCAGCAGGAAGCCGACGATTTTTTTCAGGGCGAACATTGCGGCGAGCGTGAGAGTTTTAGAAGCGACGGCGAGAAGAAGGGTTGACAGTTGGGGATGGGTATTACGTTTTCATCCCTCCTATTACGGCGGCCATAGCTCAGTTGGTTAGAGCACTAGATTGTGATTCTAGGGGTCGCGGGTTCGAATCCCGTTGGCCGCCCCATTTAGTTTCAGAGGTAAATCTTTTAAAACCTCTTCACGAAAAATAGGCGTGGGGATAATTTGGGGACAATGAAGACCAAAACCAAGTTTCCGCATTTAGTCGAAAAGGATTCACTTAGCGTCACCATTTACAGCGAACTGAACGGCAAGTATGAGCGGTGAGGGTTACGTTGGTATCCTAAGCGTTTTTAAATACGCATTAACTAAGCGGGTTGAGCGGCGACGGGCCTATCGCTGGTCGTTGAAGGGAAGCCCAGGATGCGCAGGCAGAGCGATTCGCCACGATTGAAATCGCGGCAGGTTTGTGGGCGGGATTCGTAAAGGGTGCAGAGCTTGGACTCGGGGTCGAGGCCGACACAGGCCCCGTCGCCACGTTGATCCATGCAGAGGAGGCCTTCGCGCAGGATCGTCAGTTCCTCGGGCACGGAGTCGCCGGGGCGGAGTTCCACGACGAGATGACAACAGCGCCCGCAGCCGGCGCAAAGAGGGAGGTCGGGCGGAATAATGATAACCGGTAGCAGACGCAGGCGACGCGGGGTTGGCGACCGTTTAGTTTTGGGGCGGCCTGGATTTCAGGAGAAAGTGACCTTACTCCCCAGGGTTTTGCGTGATTCGCAAATAGGTGCCACGCTTGAGCACGTTTGCGCACTGCGTCGTCAGTTGTTCGCTTGATCGGCGGCGCGCAACGAGTGATGCGGGATTGCACTGGAGCCTCGGGCAGGATTTGTCATGCAGCACACACGCATGCCGCTCCTTGATCGCTACGTTTTACGTGAATGGCTGGGCATCCTCGGCCTGGTCCTGGCGGCTACGCTCGGGCTGTTGGTGATGCATGCGCTCTACGAGGACTTGGAAGATCTTCTGGCGCTCGGGGCGAACGCCAGCGAGGTGCTGGCCTACAGTCTGGTGAAGATACCCGGATTTGTCGCCACGCTGCTTCCCTTGTGCCTGCTCGTGTCGGTGCTTTATGCGCTGGGGAAACTGCATCACGGCAGTGAGATCACCGCGATGCGCGCGGCGGGGCTCGGCTTGTTTCGTATCACCCGCAGCGTGTGGGTGGCGGGAGTGTTTTTTTGCGGCGTGGTGTGGTTTTTGAACGCGACCGTGGTGCCGTGGTCTTTCGAGGAATCGAGGCGGATTTGGGAGGTGTTGCAAGTCAGGCAGGAGCTGCAGGGCAAGGCGCCGGACCGGGTGGGCTCGCGCGTGGCGGTGACTTTTGACAATACCGCGCAAGGACGGCTGTGGTTTATCAACCGATACAGCCAGTTCACGAAGCGCGCTTATGGAGTTTCGGTCAGCGAGTTGGATTCGCAACGGCGGGAGGTCACGAGGTGGCTGGCCCGCGAGGCCTGGCAGGATCTGAAAAAGGGCGGCTGGGTGCTGCGCGATGGACGCGAAGTGCAGTTTGATCCGGTGAGCGGAGAGGTCGTGCGCACGGAAGTGTTTCGTGAGCTGGCGATGAATGATTTCAACGAGGATGCGGGCCTCATGCAGATCTATGACGCGAAGCCGGACAGCCTGTCGCTTTTCGAACTCGGGCGGGTCGTGGAGCACTACCGTGCCTCGGGCAGCCCCAAGACCCAGGTGTATGCGCTGCGCTACGCGAGCATCCTGGCGGAGTGCCTGATGCCGCTGGTGATTATCGCGTTCGCGGTGCCCTTTGCGGTGGCCGGGGTGAGGGTGAATCCGGCGGTGGGAGTCTCGAAGGCGTTGGGGCTCTTTGTGGTGTATTTCGTGGCGTTGCGCCTGGGCATGGTTTTCGGAGGACGCGGTTATGTCACACCTGCGCTGGCGGCGCTTTTGCCTCATCTGGCCTTGCTCGGTGCCGGCGGTGTGGCATGGGTGCGCGCGCGCTGATACGCGGGTGGCGCACGACGGCTGCGGGTGATCAATCGCGGTGCGGAAGGAAGTCTTTGCCCAGCGCGAACTCGCTGAAATCGTTCACGATGCCTTCGTAGGGACGGTCCTGTTTGTAGATTTGCAGGATACGGGCGTGCTCGGTGTCGCTGGTGGGGAAAATGCGCGCGGGTTCGCCCGGCAAAAAAATTCCGGTATAGGCGCGGTGGCGGTCAACGAGGCGGCGTATAACGAGCACGATGGCATTGAGGGTGCACGAGGTCGTGCAAAACGCGAACCGCGCAAACCGGTTTGCTTACGACCAGGCGTAGTTGAAGCTGACGCTGATGCGCTCCTCGGCGGTGCGATTTTGGGAGACCTCGTGGCGGAGCCAGCTCTCGAAGAGAATCACGTTTCCGGCTTCAGCGGGATAGGTGGTGTAGAGGCGGTTGGCATCGCGTGCGACGGAGAGCTTGGGCGGGGCGGCCATGAGGGAGGCGAGGCGCGGGTCCTCGAACTTCAGACCGGGGCAGCCGGCCGGGGTGGCGACGTAGTAGGTGCCGCTGATGAAGCTGTTAGGATGCAGGTGCATCGAGTGGGCGGCGTTTTCCGGCATGATGTTGACCCAGCAATCGGTCATGCGGATCTCGCGACCACGCAGGTCCATGTCGAGGACCTTGGCGAAGGCGCGGACGTGGCGGGTGAGCTTGCGCTCAAGGTCGCCGAAGCTGCTGGAGAAGGTGTGCAGCGTGTTCATCGAGGCGTAGCTGGTGTAACCGCCGGGGTAGTTTTTGACCGACCACTTGCGGCCGGCGTCGTCGAAGTCGCGCAACTGGCGGCACTCGGTGGCGAGCTCGGCGTTGAGCCGGTCAAGGCCGTGCGGCTGGAGAGGAGTGCAATAGATCTGGGTCGGAAACCAAGCGCGGACGGGAGAGGTGGACATGGTGCCGAAGTTGTCTGCGCGCGCGACGGGCGGGAAGGGGAAAGTGGGGGAAATACGATGAGCTGCCCGATACTTTATTTGGTTTCGAAAGAGTGAGTATTTTGCCCGGTTCGTTACTGTTCAACTATCAACTAACTAACACAATGAACGCGACACCTGGCGCAGACAAAAAAATCGTGGCGAGCATTCCCGGCATTTTTCTGAGAGCCTTGGGTATTCATAAATTCTATCTCGGCTAAACCGAGGAGGGTGTGATCATGTTGCTCGTCTCCATGCTCACCCTGGGTTTAGCGGATTCATCATGGGTGTGATCGGCCTCAGCGAAGGCATCCTAGCCTAGTATTGCTCAAAGAAAACTCTGTTGCTTCGGAGCGGCGGCGGCCGCTTTTGCCGCCTCATCTTCAGGGGTTGAATTGAGGTGACGTGGTGGTCGGGCTACGCGGGCCGCCACTGCGCTCTCCCGATCAGCCACTATGCGATCGCACATACCGTGTATTTGAAGCCGCAGCCATTGCGCAGTGCTGCTGTCGGCTCGGTAATCAGCGGGGCCATAGTGATCGATGCGACCGGCGGAGCGTAAGCGGTCGTTTTGAGCGAACTCATCGGGGCGATTCGGATTGTAAACTCCATAAGCCTTGCCTCCGCCTTTCTTGGTGACGGAAAAGCTGGGCACATCGCTGGGGCCGTCGGCAATGTAGATCATATTCTGGAAGGGAATGCGGCGATCCTCGGGCGCGATGTTGGCGTTGACGTCAATGGCAGGGTTTTTGTTCGTGCCTTTGTTGATCTCGAAAAGGGCCCGAGTCTTGGTGGTGTTGTCGATCACCATGCCGATCTGCGCGATCACGGAGTCTGCTTCTATCTCCAGATTGCCTTGATCCAGGAAGCCTGGCTGAAGCGGGTTTTCAACAAACTCGCAGCCGTAGATCCCCTCGACACATGGTGCGATTTTGCTGCCTCGCACCATCTCGGCCAGGCCCGTGCTTACGATATAATGTTCCAAGCGGATATCGTGTTTGCGATAGGCCTCTTTCTCGCCGACGTAAGTTTGTGCAAGCGGGAAGAAATCGGGCAGACCGGGGTAAAACTCGATATCGGCACCAGACTCACGGAGAATTTTGTTGCTCAGCTTGGGCATGCGTCCCGCGAGCACGTAGGTGAGCAAGTGATTGAGATAGGCAATTTCTCCCGAAAGTTGGTATCCACGCTTTTTGTAGTGAGCGACGAGATTGTTGGTCTCGTGCCAGAAGGCGGGCTCGTTCACGCCGAAACGACGAAAGAGCGGTGACTGCATGTATTCGGGTATAAGGGTCTTGTCGAAGTCCCAGATGCAGGCGATGATGTTTTGTGTGAAGAGTGTCGTAGCCATGGCGAATCAGCACCGTTAGCGCAGGTATCCAATCCTGCGAGTAGCACCGTGTGGTAACCAAACGACCAACCTGTGCGCCGCGCAATCCGCAAAAACCTCTGCGTCCATTCCGACGCGGCACATCGCCTCATAGAAAGGCGAAATAGACACCCTGATCGAACGCAGTTTTAACAACGTTTTTCTCCAATGGCCAATCCGCCTGACCTTACTCCCTTCAAACGACGCAGCGACGAACTGGACGCGCAAATGCGCTCGCCGACCTTTTATGCCAACGCGCGCGCTGCAGCCGACGTGACGCGCGAACATCAACGCATAGGGGAACTCATTGCTAAACACGAGGCGCTCGTGCGCACGCTGCGCGACCAAGCCGAGATGCGTGCGCTCCTGCGCGAGTCTGGTGGCGACCCCGAGTTGCGCGAGCTAGCCGAGACGGAGCTGCCCGGGCTGGAGACGCGCGCGGTCGAATTGGAGGCAGCAGTCTGGACCGCGATGATTCCGCCCGAGCCGACAGACTCCCGCAACACTGTGGTCGAAGTGCGCGCCGGCACCGGCGGCGAAGAGGCCGCGCTCTTCGCCGCGACCCTCGTGCGCATGTATCAACGTTATTGCGAAACGCGCGGTTGGACCATCGAACCGATGGGGACCAGCGAAAGTGAGCGAGGTGGTTTTCGTGAGGCCACCTTCCTCGTTCGCGGCAAAGACGTCTACAAGCAGCTCAAGTTCGAGAGTGGCGTCCATCGTGTGCAACGCGTGCCCTCGACCGAGGCCAACGGACGTATCCACACCTCCACCGTCACCGTGGCGGTGCTCCCTGAGGCCGAAGAAGTCGATATCCACATCGATCCACAAGACCTGGAAATCACCGTGCAACGCGCGAGTGGCCCCGGCGGGCAAGGGGTCAACACCACTGACTCTGCGGTGCGCATCATCCACAAGCCCACCGGCCTTATTGTGTTTTGCGCCGATGGTCGCTCGCAGATCAAAAATAAGGCCAGCGCCATGTCTGTGTTACGCGCCCGCCTGCTGCAAAAAAAGCAGGATGACGAGCAGGCCAAATACGCCGCGCAACGCAAAAGCCAGATCGGCACCGGCGACCGCAGCGAACGCATCCGCACTTATAACTTCCCGCAAAACCGGCTCACCGACCACCGTATCGGCCTCACTCTTTACAGCCTGCCGCAAATTGTAGAAGGCGCGATTGAGTCCGTCGTGGGTGCGCTGCAAAAAGCCGAGCTCGATCAAAAGATGGCGATACTGACCGGCCGTCCCTTTGAGTTAAAGCGCGCCGCACAGGAGGACGACGATTGAGTCCCGTGTTTTTCGGTGGCGTTACAGTGATCGCAGTTAATTGATCTAACCTCATGCCGACGCTGCTTGAAATCATCCAGAAGACGACGGACTTCCTTACCGCGAAGGGAGTGGAATCGGCGCGCCTGAATGCAGAGCAACTGGTCGGTCATGCGCTCGCGCTGAAACGCATGCAGATCTATCTTCAATTTGAACGAGTTTTGACCGAAGTAGACCTGGAGAAAATCCGGCCACTGGTAAAACGCCGTGCCCAACGCGAGCCCCTGCAACACATTCTAGGCACAGTGGAGTGGGGTGGGCTAACCCTCAAAAGCGACCGCCGCGCCCTCGTGCCGCGTCCGGAGACCGAGGAACTCTTCGAGTTGGTCGTGAGACGACGCGCCTCCATTCCATCGGCCGACTCGGCGCCGCCCCGTGTGCTCGACCTCGGCACTGGTAGCGGAGCGCTTGCGCTGGCCCTGGCCAAGGCGTGGCCGAATGCACAAGTGACGGCATTGGACGCCAGCGACCACGCGCTCGCTCTCGCCACTGAAAACGCCACCGCCCTGGGGTTCGCCGACCGCGTGACATTTATAAAATCCGACTGGTTCTCCGCACTGCCCGCAGGGGAAACGTTTGATGTAATCGTGAGCAACCCGCCTTACCTGACCGACGCAGAGGTGGCTGCCGCCGAACCCGAAGTGCGGATTCACGATCCTCGCGAAGCGTTGGTCGCCCCTGACGAGGGACTGGCCGACTTGAGGTCGATCCTGCGCGCGGCGTCGTCGCGTCTCGTCCCCGGGGGCTTACTGGCGCTGGAAACGGGCATCGCCCAACACGGCGTATTACTTGAGGAAATTGCCACGGCTGGATTGCTAAGGGTGGAGTCGGTGCCGGATTTGAGCAAACGCGACCGTTTCATAATCGCTTGGCGCTAGAGCATTTTAAGAAATGTCATAGCCGTTCAGAGGTAGGGCGTGACCGCTGGGCGCGCCGCGTTGGCGTGGTGAATACCTGAGAGGCACGGCGGCGGTCCCAGTCCCGCGTGCGGGACCC
>JBEGTN010000489.1:0-2547 GCA_041179405.1 Verrucomicrobiota bacterium | reverse complement strand
CGGCACCGTGCTGATGCTGGCGGCGAATGGCGGCTGGAATGCCGTCACCGTCTACCTTGATGGCATCAAGGGATCAGCGATCAAACGGACGAAACAAACCGTATAAATCGTTTATACCGTTTAGCCAAAAGAGTAGCGGGGTATGGGCCGCAGGGCCCATGCAAGCCACTGACTTCGCACACCACCGGCCACCGAATGCGGCCACCGCCACCCAGCAAACCACAGACGGCCCCCGCGCCATGCCAAACCGCTTTTGACTTTCTTCTGAACAATGGTATGATTCATTCCGTGATTCGGCCATGAATCATCCAACCTACAGGAGATTGCGCAATGAGTGAACCAACCAAGCTTGAAATGTTTTTGGCAGAGATTCAGAAGACCGCCACCAGTGAAGCGGTCGGCTCCGTTCACTCCGTGACGGTGCGCCTGCCGTCCATCGAGTTCGCCACCATCGAGGCGCTGTGCCGCACGTCCGGCCTCGCCCGCAACAAGGTGATCGTCAACCTGATTCAAGTCGCCCTGGACGAAATGTGGCAGGGCGTCGATCCCGAAATGCGCGACGTGATCGCCGGTCTGCAGGGCATCGTCCTGCGCGACCTGGTGCAAGACGACGACGGCAACGTCAAGGTGCTGGACAACGCCAAGCAAGGGGAAATCTGATGGCGATGCTCACGCTCAACGGCTTGGTGCAAAACGTGTTCACCAAGCCTGAATCGAAGGACAAGGAAACGGGCGAGATTCGCCCGTCCACCGAGAACGTCCAGATCCTCGCGGAGAACTTCATGGAGAGCGGCGAAAAGCGGCTGGAGATGGTGACGCTCAAGGTGCCGAAAGGCGAGGTCTACCGCAAGCTGGTTGGGCAGATGGTGCGTGTTCCGGTCGGGGCATTCGTGGCAAACGGGGCGATCCTGTACTACGCCCTCAAGAACGAACCCATGCCCCAAACGGCGTAACAGTTTTGACAATGGCCCTGAACAGGGCCATTATTCCATTGCGGCATCTTCGTTTCTCCCTTGACTACGTATCGGGCTTCCCGCAAGGCGGCCACTAAAACTAACTTTTTAGCAACACGCCCCTAAGCGACTTAAGCGGATACGGGGGGCAGGAAATGAAGAAGCCCAGCAACAGCTGCAAACTGTTCTGGGCCAAGGCCGGTTGATTCAGATTTTACGGAAACGGAAAACCGACATGCGCAGTTTAGCACGTCCGCACGCGCCTATGCGTAGCGGAAAATCAAAAAGTACCCCAGCAACCCCACACAGCACGGCACGCACCAGCGACGGCGAACGGACGGACGGACGCGCTCTCGCGCGCCCGCCCGCCCGGAGCGCCGGAGCGGGGCGCAAGCCCGGTTTCGGGGGTTCCCTTGGTACTAATGCGAAATCCTCTGCCACCCCCCCGTCTACGGACCCCGAGACCGGCGAAATCACGGGCGGCGAAGCCGTCTACAATCCGATGTTCGCCCGCATCCAGCGCTTCATTTTGCAGAGCGTGGCGCGCAAGTTCCTGCCCAAGTCCCGGACAGACAAGTGCCTGCGGCTTCGCCAGGCATCGAAGGAAATTCAGGTGTGGCAGTCGAAGGAACACAAGACCACCAGCTATTCCGGGTTGCAGACTTGCGGCTCCGTATGGGCCTGCCCGGTCTGCTCCGCCAAGATCGCGGAACGTCGCCGGGCTGAGATCGTGGCGGCGATGGCGGCGCACAAGGCTGGCGGCGGCTGCATGAACCTCCTGACCCTTACGGCGCCGCACCAGCGCACCGACCAGCTGGTCGACCTCCTCAAAAAGCAGGCTTTGGCTCTCAAAAAGATGTTTGCGGATCGCGCCGTTCGTAAGGTGTTGACCGAAATGGGCGTCTTGGGCCAGATACGGGCGCTGGAGGTCACGCACGGCCGTCTGAGCGAGTTTAACAACGGCTGGCACCCGCACTATCACTTTCTCCTGTTTGCGGGCGCTGGCGTCGATCTGGCGCGTTTTGACGGCCCCCAGTTGAAGGACTGGGCTGTGCGCCTGTACCTGCGCTGGGCGGCGTGCTGCGAGTCCGCGGGCCTCGGCACCCCCAGCTTCGCGCACGGCCTCAAGCTCGATGACGGGTCGAAGGCGGCGAAGTACGTGGCGAAGTGGGGCCTTGAGGATGAAATGACCAAGGGCCACACCAAGAAGGCGATCAGCGGCGAGACGCCTTTCGACTTCCTGCGGTCGTATCTCGCGGACGCCACCGACAAGCAGGCCGGCGCGCTGTTCAAGGAATTCGCCGAGACCTTCAAGGGCAAGCGCCAGTTGTTCTGGTCGCCCGGTCTCAAGAAGCGTTTCGCGATCGGCGAATCGAGCGATGAGGAGCTGGCCGCGCAGATGGACGACTACGCCTCGATGCTTGGCACGATCACCCTCGAGCAGTGGTGCGATGTGCTGGCCGCTGACGGGCGCGGCACCGTGCTGATGCTGGCGGCGAATGGCGGCTGGAATGCCGTCACCGTCTACCTTGATGGCATCAAGGGATCAGCGATCAAACGGACGAAACAAACCGTATAAATCGTTTATACCGTT
>JBEGTN010000488.1:0-3025 GCA_041179405.1 Verrucomicrobiota bacterium | reverse complement strand
CGAGGAGGCGGGAGGCGTCGATGGCGTCGTCGAAGAACAGCTCGTAGAAGTCGCCGAGGCGGAAGAGGAGGATGGTGTCCTTGGGGAGGGTGCGGCGGACCTCGAAATACTGCTGGAGCATCGGGGTGAGCTTGGGGGCGGGCTCAGGGGATGCGGAGGCGGCAGGAGGCGTGACGGACATGCGGCGAATGTTTACGGAAGGGCGGGCCGTAAAAAGCAAAAAAGGGGCAAAGCTTGCGCCTTACCCCAAAAAAACGCTGCGGAAGCCAACCGCGGCTTCAGGTAAGCCCGTAGCCACGACCACCAGCGGAAACACTCACTGATTATTAGCCGCAAAGAACGCAGAGAGCGCAAAGATATGAAGTTGGAAGCGTGTTACAGGAAGCTGTGGCGGTTTTTAAGGTAGGGCGTGACCGCTGGGCGCGCCGCTCCGGAGTGGTTGATACCGGTGATGCACGGCGGCGGTCCCAGTCCCGCGTGCGGGACTCTATCTTTCAAGCCGTCGGGCAGGCTACAGTTCTCTTTAAAATGATCTAGACGTTTTTAGCGTCCGCGACGGGAGAGGAGATTGGCCGGTGAATGGGTAGCACCTTTTGAAAGCCAGTATTCCCTGGGCATTTCGAGGGCGTAGGCTTGGGGGGGGCCGTGGAAAGTCGCGGTGAACACCACCCAGTGTTGGTCGGGGGTGAGGTGCGGGTTCGGCTCGGCGGCCTTGTAGTCGTTGCGGGCCATGGAGCAGAGTTTGATGGGGCGCAGCCCGCCGTGGTCGGGCACGAGGATATACATGGCCTGGCGCTCGGGGTGCTCTTTGTTAGTGCCGCCGTCGGCGACGAAGAATTTGCCGTCGGGCGACTGGGTGTAATGGATCGAGCCGAAGGGGGCCTTGATCGGATAACGCATGATCGAGCCGTCGGCGACGGAGCGGCCCTCGAGGAACTGTTTACCCGGGGTTTTGCGAAAGCTGTGGTCATACCAGAGGGTCGCGCCGTCGGTGGACCAGAACTCGTGGCCGGCGATCTCGTTGTCCTCGGTGCGCACGAGCACGTTCTGCGGCTGCGAGCCGTCGCCGATGCGGAGCGTCCACATGCGGTCCACCTGCGCCCAGGGGCCCTCGTGGCAATACATCAGGAGGGTCGGATCGACGGGGGAAAACTGGGCATGCCCGAGCCAGGTGTTGATGCGGTGCAGCTCGGTGACCTTGCCGGTCTTTACCTCGACGGAAAGGACCAGGTTGGTGTCGTGGCGTTTAAAGGTGTCGCCGAAGGTCGAGCCCTGATTGGGCGCGGTGGTGAGCACGGGTTCGTTCACATGCTCCTCGGCCAGCGAGCCGGTGCCGACGATCAGCGTCTCGTCGGCGTTCACGGTCAGGCTGCCGGAGCAGAGGATGCCCTCGGGCATGTCGGCCAGCTTACGGGTCGTCAGATCGTGGATGTTGGTGACGTAAATCGCGCGGTCGGCATCGGCGGTGAAGTAGAGGTTGCCGGACTTCGGCGCCATGACCTGGTTCTTGGTCATCAACTCGGTGAGCCGCAGCAGCTCGCCGTTCGTGAAATCATAGCGATACATGTGCCCGGCGGTGTGGCCGGCGGAGTGATCGAGGTAGCGCACCAGCGTGTAGCGGCTGTCGGGCGTGATGCAGCCTTGGGTAAAGTAAATGACGCCGGACACCTCGTTCGGCGCGGTGGACAAATGTATAATCTTCGCCCCCGTGTCGGGGTCCTTGAACACGGCCGGGACCGGGGCGGCGGGCGCGGAGCAGGCCGCGAACACGGCGAGACCGGCGGCGCGGCAAAGAGGGAACGAGAGGACGCGGGACAGAGGATTATACATGGGGTGGGTAAACGTGGGACGCGGACGGAGGGGTAAGTGTTTCGCGCCGAGCGGGCGAATACTCCTGCGGTGAAGTCTTACAGTTCGCAAGTTTCGCGGGTCAGCCGCCGAGGTAGGCGGCCTTGAGGCGCGGGTCGGCGGCGAGTTCGGCGGAGGGGCCGTGGAGGGCGATGCGACCGCTCTCGAGCACGTAGGCGTAGGAGGAGACGGCGAGGGCGAGGCGGGCGTTTTGCTCGACGAGCAGGATAGGGATGCCCTGGTCGCGGTTGATGGCGACGATGCGCTCGAAAATGCTCTCGATCAGCTTGGGCGCGAGGCCGAGCGACGGCTCGTCGAGCAGGAGGAATTTGGGCGCGCTCATGAGCGCGCGGCCGATGGCGAGCATCTGTTGTTCGCCGCCGGAGAGCGTGCCGGCGGTCTGGGCGCGGCGTTCGGCGAGGCGGGGAAACAGCTCGAAAACGTGGTCGCGGCTCGCGGCGACGGCGGCTCGGTCGGAGCGCAGGTAGGCGCCGAGGTCGAGGTTTTCCAAAACGGTGAGTTCGGGGAAAACGAGGCGGCCCTCCGGCACCTGGCTGAGGCCGAGACCAACGATCTCGTGCGGCGGCACGGCGGCGAGGTCGCGGCCGTCGAAGAGAATTTGTCCGCGCGTCGGGCGGAGCAGGCCGGAGAGGGTGTGGAGCGTGGTGGTCTTGCCCGCGCCGTTGCCGCCGATGAGGGTCACGATCGCTCCAGCCGGCACGGCGAAGGATATGCCGGAGAGGGCGTTGATCGCGCCGTAGGAAACGTGGAGATCGGTGACGGTAAGCATGAAGCGGAACGGCGGGGAAAGGCGGCGGAGAGAGGCTTAGCGCGGGCTTTTGAGGGCATGATCGACGGGGAGATTTTCACCGGACCAGATTTTTCCCCAAGTGATTTTCTCGGCGGGGGCGCTCCAGAACGGATCGGCAGCCGGCAAGCCGAGGGGGAGAAACGCGACGCTGCACAGGTAGAGGCTGCCAGTGGAAATGTAGGTCTCGCCGAGGCCGGGTTGATGGCCGGACAAGCCGATGCGCAGCCAGCCCTGCGCGTCGAAAGTGCCAGGCGCCTCGAGGGTGCGACGGATGACGGCGGTGAGGGCGACGCGCGATTGTGCTGGCGAAACCTCGGAGGGCAGGGTGTGACGCAGAGCGGCGAGGGCCAGGCCCTGAAACGCGCC
>JBEGTN010000487.1:0-3241 GCA_041179405.1 Verrucomicrobiota bacterium | reverse complement strand
CGGCGCACCTTCGCGCAAGGTGATTTCCCGTTCTACCTCGTGAGCCTCGCTGCCTACACCGCGCGCCGAGCCGAGCCCGGTGACGATGGCTGGGCGGAGCTCCGTGAGGCCCAGGATTTTGTCGCTCGCACCGTCCCGCACAGCGGCCTCGCCGTTGCGATCGACAAGGGCGACGCCGCCGACATCCACCCCAAGGACAAACGTGAGATCGGCGAACGTCTCGCCCTCCGCGCCCTCGCCGAGCACTACGGTAAAAAGGTCGTGGCCAGCGGCCCCGTTTTCAGAGCCGTCGAGCCCGTCTCCGAGGGAGCCGCGCTCCGTCTACGCTTTGACCACACCGACGGCGGCCTCGTCGTCAAAGGCGACAAGCTCGGGGAGTTTTCCCTCGCCGGTGAGGATGGGAAATGGGTCTGGGCCGACGCCCGCCTCGACGGCGACACCATCGTGGTGTCCTCGCCCTCCGTCCCGCGCCCGAAGGCGGTTCGCTACGCCTGGCAGGGCAATCCCGCCGCGACTCTCTTCAACGGCGCGGGCCTGCCCGCCGTGCCTTTCCGCACCGACGGTCCGGTCGCGAAAAACTAGCGCCCGCTCATGACCACGACGCCCAGACTCCGCCGGTTTCTCTTAACGGCCGTCTCGTTTTTAGCCGCCTGCGCCTCCGGCTCGGCGGCCGTCGTCGTGCAGTTCGACATCAACGACAACGTCGGCCCGTCCGCCACCGAATCAGGCTGGATCGGGGTGAGCGGCGCGGCCAACGATGCCGACATGATCAGCGGCACCGACGGCGTGCGCACGCTCACGCTTTCTACCTCGGGCGACGGCCAGGATCGCAATCGCACCACCACCTTCACCGCCAACCAAAGTCTCTGGCGCGATTTTTGGTTCGTCTCCACCAGCACCGTCGGCGGTGCCACGGCCACCGCGACCGTGACCGGCCTCGGGACCAACACCGCCTACATCGTGGAGATCTGGGGCTACGACACCGCGTCCACCGGCACTCGCTCGACGCTCTGGACCGACTCCGTGACCGGCAACACCGGCACGCTCACCTTCAACGGCGCCACCACGGCCGTGCCGACCTCGTTGAGCGATTGCGTCACTTCCTTTCGCGTTAAAACCAACGGCGCCGGCGTGCTCACGCTGACCGGGGCCGCCGCGAGCGGAGGCTCCACCGGCCTGCCAAACATCTTTGTCAGCGGACTCCGCATCTCGACCGACGGTGGATATTTTTTGCCCTCCGTCGAGGCGGAGTCCGGCACGCTCGGCTCCGAGTTTGGCGTGAACACCCTCGGCGGTGTCACGAACATCACCATCTCCCCTACGGGCGGCGGCAGTGTGCCGGGCAGCGCCGCTCGGGTGGCGACCTACGCGGTCACCTTTCCCGAGGCCGATATTTATCAACTCTACGCCCGCGTTTATGTCGGGCCGGCGACCTACTCCGACGACAGCTTTTTCTACGCGAGCAGCTTCGGGGCGAAGTCGCCCACGACCACCGCCGACTGGGTCGCGGTGCTCTCCGGCCTGGTCGAGACCGGCTTCACGAGCGCCACCGACACCGTCACGGACGGTGGCGGCGCGGCGGGCAGCGGGGTTTGGAAATGGGTGAAGTTCCCGACCTATTTCACCGTTCCGTCGGGTGGCCTGACCCAGACTTTCCAACTCGGCGGGCGCGAGGATGGGTTCTACATCGACCGCTTCGTATTCGGCCCTGCCGACACGTCGCTCACCGTGTCGGAACTTACCGAGGGCACCATTTTCGTCCCCACCGGCGCCACCTTCGACGGACCGGACGGCATCGCGCTCCATCGCTTCGGCGAACTCGTTCAAGGCGCGAACCTCGACGGCGCCAACCCGGTCGGCGGCCTCACCCTGCTGGGCGGCAGCCTCTACGGCACCACGTTGAAAGGCGGCACGGTGCGCAGGGGAACCGCCTTCCTGACCAGCGTGGACGGCGTCACGCACAGCACCGTCCTCACCTTTTCCGATGGCACTACGTCGGCCGGTCCGGCGGCGGGGTTCACGGTCTTGGGGAGCGATTCCTTCGGCGCGACGCTCGCGGGCGGAGCGTCCGGCACCGGGACGATCTTCCGTCGCCAGTCGTCCGGTGTCGTCACGCTCCTGCGCAGCTTCGCCGCGCTCTCGGCGCACAACGGCACGAACACCGGCGGCGCGAGTCCCGACGCCCCCCCGGCCCTCGTCGGCAGCACGCTCTACGGCACGGCCTTGGCCGGCGGAGCCTATGCCAACGGCGCACTGTATTCGCTTTCCACTGACGGCACCGGCTTCGCCACGTTGCATGACTTCACCGCCCCCGCCTCGACCTCGGGCGTCAACGTCGACGGCTCCTTTCCGGTCGGCGGCCTCGTCGCCTTCGCGGGCAAGCTCTACGGCGTGGCCTCGGCCGGCGGCTCCGGCGGCGCGGGCGTGGTGTTCTCGCTCGATACCAGCGGGGCCAACTTCACCGTGCTGCGCTCATTCGCTCCGCTCGACGCCGCGACCTCCACCAACGCCGGCGGTGCGTTTCCGTTCGGCGGTCTCGTGCTGTCGAACGGCGTTCTCTACGGCACCACCTCGGCCGGTGGCGCGGGAGGGCAGGGCACTCTCTTCGCGCTCGGGACCAACGGCACCGGGTTCGCGGTGCTGCACGATTTTGGCACGGTCAACCTCGCGACCGGCGCGAACGCCGGTGGCGCTGCGCCGGTCGCCTCGCTCGCGCTGGCCGGTCAGGTGCTCTACGGCACCACGTCCGCCGGCGGCGCGGGCGCAACCGGCACGGTCTTTGGGCTGGATGTTTCCGACCTGAGCTTCACCACGCTCCATGCGTTCGAGCCGCTGGCGAGCAACGGCGTCAACGCCTACGGGGCCTGCCCGGTCGCCCCGGTCTTGCGCGTGGGCAAAGCGCTTTATGGTGTCGCGTTTGGCGGCGGGCCGGGCGCGGCGGGCACGGTTTTTCGCATTCCGATCCCGATGAAGGCCGCCCTTTTCGCGGCGCAAAATCAGGCGGGCGGCATCGACCTCACCTTCGAGGGCGCAGGCGCTCCGCTCTCCGCCTACACCATCCAGGCGACCGACGACCTTGCGTCGCCGACCGGATGGCAAACCCTCGCCACCCCGACCGCCGATGCGCGGGGAAAAGTCAGCATCACCGAGACCAACCTGATTTCGCCCCGGCGTTTTTATCGCCTCGTCGATGCCCCTTAACGTGGACCAGCCGATGAACACCCCTTGCGCTTCCCTGAAG